>JADHUM010000097.1 GCA_016784545.1 Candidatus Neomarinimicrobiota bacterium | reverse complement strand
ATTGAGATGTCATGGGGTGCAAAGCTCCAGAGTATATTTTCCTCTGTACGAACTGTACCCAGATTCAGGCGATTGCTATAAATATACTCTAACTTGCCAATCTTCCCTGAGTCGATTAACTCCTTGATCTTGATAATAGCAGGATGAAACAGCAATACATGGCCTACCATAAGATTAACTTTATGTTTATCAGCCAGGGTTTTAAGGGCACCTGCTTCTTTGGTATTCAGGGCGATGGGTTTTTCAATTAAAACATGTTTACCCTGCTCCAGGAGATATGAACCCACTTCAAAATGTGTTTCAGCTGGGGTAGCAACTGTGAAACCATCGAATTCATCTAAGGGGACATCTCTGACACTATGAAAAAGGGTTGCCTCGGGGAATAGCGTCTTCAATTCTTCCCGGCGATTCTCACGGGATTCCACTATACCAGCTAAAGCACCAAGATTTTTCAAGGTCTTGATGTGGTTGCTTCCCCAGCGGCCGGCGCCTACGACGCAGATTTTTGTCCTCTTGTTCATATTTTTCCTCTATTTCATACGATATATAAATTAAATCTTGGGATTCAGATTACTTAATTTCGAGTCCGAAGGATGAGAAATCCCCCCATCATCCGCAACCACCAACTCTTCCCACATCGGGTTTTTCGATTCTATCAACTGAATCTTCTTTTCTCGTCGCCATTTTTTTATAACTCTCTCACGTTCCAATGCCGCATTGGGCCCCTCGAATACCTCATAATAAACCAGTCGCGTTATTCTGTACGATGCAGCAAATCCCTTTTTACTCGTTCGATGCTCTCGAAGTCGGCGGGCCAAATCGTTTGTCATTCCGATATACAGACGTCTGTTAGCGTTCGCAAGGATGTAGGTAAAATAGGTTCTGCTGTTTGCCATTTTTCCAGGTTTTCTCGCTACGCTCGAAAATGAGTAGATACGGTTTCTCAGCCGTTGATCACTCCGCATATCGTTTCGATGTCAGAGACTTCAAGATATGGATGCATTGGTAGACTGAAAATGCGTTGACTCATTTCCTCACTCACTGGAAAATCTCCATCTTTATAAGAGAGATGATTAAAGGCTGTTTGCTGATGCAGAGGTTTTGGGTAATAAACAGCAGATGGAATGCCTGCATCCTTCAGTTTTGCCTGCAGATTGGTTCTATCATCAGCATCTTTGGCCAAAATAGAATACTGAGCCCAAATGCTGGTGTAGCCAGTCTCTACCTTTGGAACAACTACTCGGTCTGAAAGTAACTCATTGTACTTGCTGGCCACCTCATTGCGAAGGTTTACTTCATTGGGGAAGATTGTGAATTTCTCCAATACAATGGCTGCCTGGAGTGTATCCATACGTCCATTAATGCCAATACGGACATTATCATACTTGTCGCCACCCTTACCATGCACTCTTACAGATACGAGCTTTTCATAGAGCTCATCATCGTCAGTAAAAATAGCACCACCATCACCATAACAACCGAGAGGTTTGGCAGGAAAAAATGAGGTTGAAGCAGCATCACCAAAGCTACCGGCCATACGGTCGTCAATCTGCCCCCCAAAACCCTGGGCAGCATCCTCTAAGATTTTGATATCATATTTTTTAGAAATTAGCTCGATGGCAGCATAATCTGCTGGGAGACCAAATAAATCCACAGGAATAATCACCTTGGGATTTAGTTCACCCTTTTCAATCACCTGATTGATGGCAACATCCAGAAGTTCTGGGGAGATATTGTAGGTCTTGGGATCAATATCTACAAATATGGGTGTGGCACCGAGAAGTTGAATCACTTCTGCAGTAGCAATAAATGTAAATGGAGTCGTAAATACGGCATCTCCAGGACCAACATCCCAGGCCATGAGGGGCATAAGAAGCGCATCTGTTCCAGAAGAACAGCTCACACAATGCTTGACACCAACATATTCAGCCAACTGGGCTTCCATCTCTTTTATCTCAGGACCCATAATGTATTTGCCATGAGCTAGTACGTCCTGGATTCTCTTATCCAGGTTTGTTTTTATAAGACTCTGTTGTTTTGCCAAATCAATAAATTGCATCTAGATTTTCCTTAACTTATCAATAATTCTATTCAAAATATTTTTATGATCTCTTTTTTCATGCGCTTGTTGTTGAGCAAATATCATTCCCCAAGGGAAGCCTTTTGGCCAGATATAAATGATTGTTGGTACGGAGTATCACTAAAAGCTCACACCAAAGTCTCTTCAAGTAGCCGAACAATTTTGTCTGATGCATGACCATCCCCATAGTGGGGATTCCACTGCACTGGTGCCGGGAAATCATTTGACAAAATGGGGATTTTCTCCAGATGATCTCCCACAATATAATTCCATCCATCCCTTACGGTTTCCACCCATTCGGTTTCCCCTCGTACTGTGAGGCAAGGTGTCTTATGCAAATAAGCCTCCTTCTGGACTCCACCAGAATCAGTGATAATAGTCCTGGAATATTTTTCAAGCATCATCATATCCAAATATCCTACGGGATCAATGATCCTGATATTCCCGGCGGTTTGACTGATTAGCTTTTCTACTCTGGGCCGACTGCGAGGGTGTATCGGGAAAATGACGGGTAGATTAATGCTTGAAACTTCCTTCAGAATGGACAGCAATCTATCATCATGGTCAGCATTGGAGGGTCGATGGATGGTCATGAGCAGAAACTCATTCTTTTCCAGTTTCAAATCATTTAGAATGCATGATCTCTGCTCTGCAACTTTCGTATATGTCATTAAGGCATCCACCATGACATCACCAACAACATGAATCCCTGCAGTTATCCCCTCTTTCTTCAGATTCTCCGCTGCAACCTGAGTCGGGACAAATAAAAGATTTGAAAGTACATCGGTGACAACTCGGTTTATTTCTTCAGGCATTTCGCGATTGTAGGATCGCAGGCCCGCCTCGATATGTACAATTTTTATGTGAAGTTTTGCGGCGGCCAATGCTCCTGCTAGTGTGGCGTTGGTATCACCAAACACGATGATAAAATCAGGCTTTTCATTTAGGAGTATCTCTTCAATGCCAACAAGAGAGCCAGCTGTCTGGGAAGCATGGGTTCCCGATCCTACACCCAGATCATAATCTGGTTTGGGGATGCCCATTTCCTCAAAAAAGATGCGCGCCATGTTGTCATCATAGTGCTGTCCCGTATTAACCAGGATTTCAGTATGACCGGTTTCTCGTAGAGCTTTTGAGATAACTGAGGCCTTTACGAACTGGGGACGGGCACCAATAATAGTAACAATTTTCATTTCGATAGCATCATTTCAGTTTTCCCCTTTAACTCAGCTTTGAACTCATTCACGCTTGAAAAGTTCGATCAAAGATGTATTGGGTAACATATTAATGGTAAATCTATTTAATCCAATTCATCTACTCCAGGGAATGAGATTTGTCACTGAAGCTTTTGAATATATATTGTAAATTCATAGACTATTTTGAATTTTATGCCCGAAAGCTATTTTCCATTCAATATCTTAATTTGATTTAATCAGGGGTACCTATGAAATACATCAGAACACTCACAATTCTAAGCGCGCTTCTCCTCCTGACAGCCTGTGGTTCAGGTCCAAATCCAGGCACCACTCCGGAGGCCATGCAAGCAGGACCAAAACCAAGCTGGCTGATCCAGCAACCTGTTGACCCCAACTATTATCTTGGTATTGGTTCAGCATCAAAAAATAAATATGGATCTGAAGCTCAGAAAAGCTCCCAGGATTTGGCTCTGGCTGATTTGGCTTCGCAGATTACAGTTAAAATTACCAGCGACATCGTCACCTCCCTAATTGAGAAGGGTGCCATAACCGAAGAAGAATATCTGGCAACGGCCCGCTCAGAGGCTGTGGCCGATCTGGAAGGTCATGAGCTGGTTGATACCTGGCAGGATGCCAACTATCATTATGCCTATTTCCGATTATCAAAAGCCCAGTATGCAGCGATTCAAGCCAGAAAACGAAAAAGTGCCCTGGCCTTATCTACAGATTTTTTAGGTAAGGCCAAAGCCGCGGATGGGTTAAGCCAATTTTCTGAATCCTTTAATGCTACTATTCAAGCCTATCTGCCCCTGCTTCCCTATCTCAATGAAGCACTGGAGGTCGATTTCAATGGTGGTCAGGTGATTCTCAGTAATGAAGTCAATACCCAGCTACAGGAAATGCTCGCAGGTATCGATCTTTCTCCAAGTCAGTCAAATATATCGGCCAAACTGGGACAACCCATCTCTGGGAAACTGACCGTCTTTGCCAAGGGGAACAACGGTGTAGCATTGCGTGGTTTGCCGCTCAAGGTAGAATTCACAAAAGGAGCCGGGGAATTGCTGGAAAACATAAAAACTGGGAGTCAGGGAAGTGCCGCTCTCCAGGTTACCAGTATTACTGCCCCATTGAAGCTACAAATTCTTGAGATTCGTGTTGATGTTGAACAACTGATCAGCGGTATTGAGTCACCCATTTTAATTGGGATCATCAGGAGTATCCCCCTTTCCTCAACCCGGATAATCTTAGATGTGGCCAATCCTTCAATATATATGGAGACGACCGAATCATTTAACGGTAGGACTTTGAAACAGCTTCAGGTGGAGCCTCGTATAAAGAATCACTTTATTGGCGAGGGATTCCATTTTGTAGATAACCCAAAGGACGCGGATTGGCAGATGATCCTCAATGCCACAGCGACCAGGGGCACGGAATACAGCGGGATGTACACGGCTTTTGCAGATGTGAGCCTGAATGTTGTTGATCGGAAAAGTGGAGCCGAGATCTACAAAAATTCACTCTCACGAGAAAAAGGGATTGATCTGAATTACACCAATGCGGCGAATAAAGCATTTAACACAGCAACTGATAAAATGATTGTGACTATTTTACCGGAGATCTTGAAAAGTCTTAAATAGGTCATCAGGTAATTAGAGCTCCTGCACGCTTCGAGTTCCCTCCAGTCTACGCCCGAAGGGCTACGACCTGGCAGGCAGCGAGACAGACTTAATATCTTGTTTTGTCTTCCTGAGGTGCCCGTAGGGCAGTCTCGAAGGATAATGATACGCATGTGACAGGCAGTTCGAGTACTCTT
>JADHUM010000096.1 GCA_016784545.1 Candidatus Neomarinimicrobiota bacterium | reverse complement strand
GCTTCCTTCAGATTCGCAGTCACCCACGACACCCTTGCTCTCGACTAGTGGTTGGAAACTACAATCCTCCACAGTGGACTTGCACCACCTAGTTATTAACCATGCACGGCACACGCACAAAAAAAGGCCAGATAATAATCTGACCTTTTTGCAATACTAGGATGTAGGTTTTTAGCCGTTTTTAAGACGGAATACTACAGGGACAGAAATTCTAACTGTTACTGGTTTATCACGCTGATAAGCTGGTTTCCACTTGATGGTTTTGATGGCATCCATGGCGGCTTCATCCAAACCTGTTTTTGGTATACCCTTAAGAATGATGGTTTCTTTCACCCGGCCGTCTTTACCAATGGTGGCCTGTACAATAACAGTTCCCTCGATACCCGCTTCGCGAGCAATTTCAGGATAAATAACAGCCTGCTGAATCGCAGCATAACCACCCATGGGCTCTGGTGGCTCATCATAAGCGATGAAGATCACGTTGCTTTCAGGTGGTGGTGGTGGTTCGTCCAGAATTTCAAAGTCTTCCAGATCAGTTTCTTCAATGGTGAAATCTTCATCGATTTCTTCATCTTCAGATTCAATTGGAATGGAAGGACGCGCAGGGGGTGGTGGCTTGTCAAACTGTTGCGTTTCCGGGGGAATCTCAATGTTCTCAATTGGAGCCACATAGGCCTGCTCTTGAAATTCTTCTGCTTCAAACTTATCGAAGACAAAGAGCACTACGGTAAACAAAAACAGCACGACCATGGCACCAATTTCAAGATACCGCCGATGCTGTAGCTTCACCGAGATGTGCGGATATTGTTGTTCTATCATAATCCTACTCCCTCGGTTTGGCTGAATAGTTCAGTTTTAGCGCATTTGCTTCTCGAAGCTCCTGGTGTATGTCGGTGATGATCGCCATCTCAGCATTTCTATCAGCCTTCAAAGAAGCTGTCAACTGAGGATCTGCCAAAATCTTATCGTACATGATGGTTCTTACTTTCCCCATATCTACAATCTGATCATCAATGGAAATGGTTCCCTCAGACGTAGCCCAGATGTGAGAAACGTGCTTATTACCTTCCAGCTTGGCAATTTTTTTGGCTTCAGGAAGAATCAATTTTAGACCCTGAAACTCACGCAGAACGGTAACCACCATGAAGAAAATCAGCAGCATAAAGATGATATCTGGAAGCGAGGATGTTGGAATCCCGGCTTCAATTTTCATTTTTCTTTTTAAACGCATGATCTAACTCTCCGGGTCAGCAATAGAAATACGTGTGGCATTGGCCTGCTTAAGCTGGTCAATCACCTCAATGTAGTCCTTGTACTTGCTGGTTGCGGCCGTTTTGACAGAAAAAATCATCTTGTCATTGGTTGCCAGCGATCTCTTGGCAACATGCTTTAACTCACGAACATCTATAACCTGGATGTCTCCTTCGTGACTTATTGCAATTTTACCAGAAGCATTCACCAGAATATTAGTAATATTCTTAGGGTTCACTTCGGTGGTATTGCCCTTTTCTGGAAGCACCATACCCAGACCTTTATCCATGTCAATGGTCGTGGTCACCAGGAAAAAGAGCAGCAGCATAAACACAATATCCGGAAGGGATGCTGTGGGAATTTCACCACCACTTTTATTTCTTTTTTTCTTTAATAGCATAGTATCAGCTAACCCCGGTTATGGTGTTATTATTTCTTCTCCAGGTTCTCGATAGTATCGATAAGATCCAGGGAAGATTCTTCCATTTTGATGATCAGTTTATCAATCATGAATGTGAAAACATTCTGAGCAAACTGAATGATCATAGCTACAACTAAACCGAAGAGTGTTGTCAACAATGCCATAGAGATACCAACAGCAACCAGGGCTGGTTGAATATCATTTGCAGCTGCGATTGAATCAAAAGCCTGCACCATACCGAAAACTGTTCCCGTAAATCCAAGCATAGGCGCCAATGAAACAACTGTGGACAACCAGATCATGTTATTCTCAAGGAATGACATTTCGATTGAGCCAGCACTTTCAATAGCTTTTTCAACTGCGAGGGTGCCACGATCTGCTCTGGAAAGACCAGCAAGATAAATTAAAGGCACTGAACCTGGAGTTGTACGACAGATTTCCATCGCTGCCTCAACACCCTGTTCTCGTAAAGTTACATCAATCTGTTTCAAAAAAGATTTGGTTTGCATCGTTGTCTTCATCAAGCTGATTAAGCGCTCAACAACAAATACGAGTCCAAAAATAAAAACCCCAAGAATTGGCCACATAAAGGGCCCACCGTTATAAAACCACGCAACCATCCGGTATTACCTCCTAATCCTGTATAATATTAAACTTGATCTGACCAAGCGCATAATCATAGTTTCATACGTATCTAAAGTCAATCAAATTCACGCTCAGTCCTATAGTTTCTAGGTGCTCTGAACCTGCTCTATAAATAATCTGCAGCCTCGGCAATTTCACGAGCCTCTTCAAAGTGCTGACGGGCTTCCTGGATTTGATTATCCATTTGCACCCTCACCTGATATTGCTCGTTTCGTCCCCAGAGCTTTGCTGCAAGCTCACTCTTAATGTAATATCTTATTGTCTCATCATCCTCACGGACTTTTTCCTCATCCAGATCGAGCTCTTCAATGGCAAACATCTTCTCGTAAACCTCGTTCATGAGAGATTCATCCACGGTGTAGGTCTTGAAAAAGCTGTCCCAATCATTCCCCAACTCAGGATGACTGGCGGCATGGTCAGAGGCAATTTTGAAGAAAAAGCGGATATCATGACGTCTCACTTTGGCCAGGTCACGGGAAATCGTGGCTGGTTCTGCCAGCAAAATATCAGGTGCAATACCCCCCCCGCCATAAACTGTGCGACCCGTTTTGGTACTAAACATCGGTCTATCATCCAGATCCGTAGTATCTTTCCCATAGTCCTTTTCATATAGTTCAGCATAATAATCTTGAGCTTCACCATTTTCATATTCACGCTGAATCAAACGGCCGCTTGGTGTGTAATATCGGGCAACCGTGACCCGGACAGCAGATCCATCACGAAGTGGATATTGGCGCTGAACCAACCCCTTGCCAAAGCTGGTTTCTCCTACTACGATTCCGCGATCAAGATCTTGCAATGCTCCTGCAAAAATCTCACTGGCAGATGCTGACCCGCGATTGATCATGGCGATGATGGGTTGCTTATAAAAAGTTGGCTTCTGTTTGGAGTACATTTCTTCATTGGCATTTTTTAAACGACCCTTTGTGGAAAGAATCTTTTCACCGCCGGGTAGAATGTAGTCAACGATTTTGATAACCTCATCCATGTAGCCACCACTATTATTTCTCAAATCAAGAATCAGGCGTTCCATACCTTGAGCCTGGAGCTCAGTAATGGCAGTAATCACTTCACTGGAAGTTGTTGACGAAAAACGATTCAATAAGATATAGCCAGTCCCATCTTCCATGACAAATTTTGCAAGCACACTATAAATTGGAATCTTATCTCTGTAGATGGTCACAGGAATCAGTTCAGTTTCACCCAGTCTGGCAATTTCAAGATCAACCCTTGAGCCCTTGGGGCCACGCAGTTTATCAAAAACACCATCCCGGGTAATCTTAAAAGCGGATGCTTTATCAATTTTAACAATCTGATCACCAGGGTGAAGCAAACCATCCGAGGGAGACCCTACAATGGGAGTGATAACTGTGATATAGTTGTCAATAATATCAAACTCAATACCGATACCCTCAAAATTTCCACGGAAACTTTCATTAATCTGACCCATGCGATCTGCTCCGATATAAACGGAATGGGGGTCAAGGGCTTCCATAAGCCCATTTTGGGCACCAATCATGGTTTTGTCCCAGTCAACATCTTCAACATAATTGGTGTTGATGATTTTGACCATATCCTGGAAATCTCTCCACTTATCGTAAAAGTCGCTTCCCTGGGCAAACAATTCATGTCCAGAGGGACTCAGCGCAAACACGCCCAGCAGGACGAGGGAGACAACGGTAATCTGTTTAAAAATCTTCATATCTATATATTAATCCTTGTTTCTTGCCAAGGTTCCTGTTTTTAATCACGGCGTGTAAAATAACGGCGACATGCATTTGATGAAAGCACCCATTTGAGCCTTACGCTATAATATTACACAATTCAATAACGGTATGGAGTATCGACTCTGTAGTAAGAACGCTGAAGAGTTAAGCGTCCTAATCGGTGAGTTAAAGGATAACGTAAAGCTGAAAGCGGAAGAATAGTGCCCTTAAAGCTACTTCTTTTGAATCCGGAATTGTTTTGGAGTGGTAAAGTTTCCAACTGCCAGCAGAAGCAACCTGCTCATTCCAACCTGCAATGGCTTTGAATCCCATTGAACGAGAAATGTCAAAGCGCATGCCCAGATATGGCTGGACCACGGGTGTCCAGGCGGACAACTCGAAAGCCTTTCGGGGTGCAAGACCGGCGATGATTTCATCCCAGCTTTCATTTCCAGGTGATGAACTGGCAACCAGGGAAGCCTGTCCAATCCCAAACATGGAACCCCCTAATAATTTGAGACGGGATCGTGAATGGGTGTTGAACTCTGCAGTAACACCGACGCTACTCAACACAAAGTTCACTGTAAAGTCAACATCTGCTGCATCCTGGGCGGAGGCGATATACTCACCTTGTCCAGCATACATACCGATGGTCCAGTGTGGTGTGACTTCACCAAAACCTTCAAAACCGGTCACAACCATCCCATTGGAATTAATGCCAGTTACCTCGGCGGCGTCTGATATATCGAAGTCAGTGGTAAAATTACTCAACAATCCAAATGCAGTCTGATCCAGCTCAAGTGATATCATATATGAAAAGGCAGGGCCTATGGCGCCGTGTAAAACAGTTTGACCCTCATTAAATTGCGCCTGAGCTGTACCTGTAACCAAGACAGTAGATAAGAAGATGCTTAACCATGGTTTCATTTTCAATATTCCTCCCTGATACTTCCAGTCGATTGCAGGTAGATTAATAAATCCCTAACCTTCATAAAGTGTCACCTGACAAATTGTCATTCATTTCAACTCAAAACAAGTAGTTGACACAATATACCATGACTCATTTTTTTACACAAGTCTTTTAAGAATTTACTTTAAGTGTCGGGCTAAATTTATATTGCATACAGGGGCTTAGC
>JADHUM010000095.1 GCA_016784545.1 Candidatus Neomarinimicrobiota bacterium | reverse complement strand
TAGGATTCTTCGCAGGAACTACAGGGATCACTGATATGCAGATACCGGAAGAGATGGCAATTAACAGAGTTTATCCCAATCCCTTTAATGCCTCGATCAACATTGAATACCACATGGATCAATTTGCTCAGGGTCGAATTGTTGTTTATGATATTCAGGGTAAAATGATCATGGATCAAGGGTTGCATAACCGCGCTCCTGGAACCTATATCTGGACCTGGAATGGGGCAGATAAAACCGGGCAAAATATGCCCAGTGGTGCTTACTTTGTACAACTGATTCAAGGTGAAGCACGCAGTGAAACCCGCAAGATTGTCTTAATCAAATAGGTGAGTCGTGAGTAGGAAGTGGTTGCTTATTTTGTTTGGACTTATACAACTGGCACAGGCAGATGTCCTGCATATTGTACCCCACACACAATGGACCTTTAACACCCCTTTGGAACAGGTTATTTTCAGATCCAATACTTCCGGTTTTCCCATCATATACACCTTAACAGAGAACAAGATTTCATACTATGATAGTCTTGGAAACAATGTGATTGACATAGATCGTACGCCTCAGGATATCTTCAAAATTTCACACGATCTCTCACACTTTATGTTGATTCAGCAAAACGAATCAAATGATATCTCTGATCCGCAACTGCTCTATTCATTTCAAGTCTATGATTTTCAAGGGAATCCAAAATATACCCTGGTGCATGCCATCCCCTGGGGAGGGGGAGAACTCAACTCGAGCTTGACAAACCATGGCAGCATTCTTCTGACCCAAGAGGATCAACCCTGGATTCTTGAATTGAGTAATGAAGATACGCTGCTCTTTTTGGAGAACTTAGTACCCCGGGATCAGGATGCTTGTGAGATAAAACTTGTGGTTGATCAACTGGTCAATCGAAATGAATTCATTAGTGCTTCCTCCTGCATCTCATCCGGGGGGATGGACACAACCTCCACGATTAATCTACATCTGTGGAATCACGACAAACTGCTTGGTGATCCTGTAAATGTTCCAGGACGGCTTGTGGGGCTGGAGTCCATACCTGGAACCGACAATTATTTTCTTGAAATTCACGATGGTTATGAGTCCATGTTAACTCTCTTTGAAAGAGATAGAATCGTGGGACATTATCCATGGAAAACCTGGGAGATTAGTCCGCTTGGAAGCAAAGCTGCCTTTGTCATCTCTGAAAAGGATTTGAATGTGGTAAATCTTGGAGATGGTTCAATTATTTCAAGTTACCATCCCATCGATATGAGTACAATCAGCGACGCTGAGTATTTGCATCAATGGGGTTTGTTTCTATACATACGTTATGAACCCTTTTTTACTGAGAATGGGGTACAGGCCTATCGAAAATTTGAACTTGAAGGCGTGAGTAAAACAGGTCAAATTGCCCACCGTAGCTCCTTTGGGAGCTGGACAACCACATTACCAAAATTATCTCAAATTGGAAAAGATCTATTTGCAATTCATATGCACAATGCAGTTCTTTTGTACCGTATCGAATTGGAAGAAAAATAGTTTTTTCCAGAAATACCTTAAACAAAATCAGGAGTGTAACTTGAGCATAAAGTTTTTCATATTATCGGTATTAAGCATGGCAATATTGAGCTGCAGCACCCAGCAGGAGATTGTGGTTGAGGAAAAACCATTTGGTCTTTCCAAAGTTGAACAATTAACCTTCGAGGGTGATAATGGGGAAGCTTATTGGGGTCCTCTGGGTGAGCAGATTATCTTCCAGAGTAAACGCCATGGCAATGGGTGTGATAAAATCTATATCATGAATGCAGATGGCAGCCAACAGCACATGGTTAGCCCAGAACTGGGCGCAAATACCTGTTCATATTTCAGCATGGGGAAGGACAGAATCATCTTTGCCTCAACCTTTGGTGTAGTGGATAGCTGCCCACCTCGACCAAAGCCCCAGGGAAATAAATACATCTGGCCCCTGTACCCATATGATATCTATACTGCCAATCCCGATGGTTCAGATCTGGTACGAATAAGAGAAAATGCAGGTTACGATGCTGAGCCAACTGTTTCCTTTCTCACTGGCAAGGTGATATTTACCTCAGAAATCGATGATGATCTTGAATTATTCACCATGAATATGGATGGATCTGATGTCCAGAGAGTCACCAACCATCTTGGTTATGATGGTGGACCCTATTTTAGCCCGGATGCCCAAAAAATAGTCTGGCGAGCCTGGTACCCTGATACTGCAGAGGATACACTGCGTTGGCAGGAAAATATGGCTCTTGATCAGGTTGAAGCTGTGCCACTCTCCATTTATACCATGGATGTTGATGGCCAGAATATGGTTCGGTTGACCAATAATGATGCTACCAACTGGGCTCCATCCTGGCATCCTGATGGCAAGCACGTTGTATTCTCATCCAATATGGACGACTGGAATGAAGCAGCCAGTGCCTATGGTCACAATTTTGAGCTTTATATAATTGCCATAGACGGGAGCGGATTAAAACGTCTAACCAACAATACCTATTTCGATAGTTTCCCAATGTTTAGCCCTGATGGAAAATTCATAGCCTTCGCATCCAATCGTGATGCGGAAAATCCCAGGGCCACCCATATTTTCAAGGCGGAATGGAACGATTAGTCGTTAAACCACCAATTGTATATTTGTTCCACGCGAGGATTCGAAACGAAGTAAGACGAAGCTCGTTGTCAATCCTCGCCCAGAAATACAACGGCTCTTACTTTAATTAAGAACATGAATAAACTACTCCTCACATATTTACCCTACGGTGCCATTGATCTGCTCCTGGGCCTGGCCATAATTAGTGAATTGGTGAATAAGCGCTATGATTTGCTGTGGGCGAACTTGCCAATCTTGATCTGGGGATTGGTATCGCTCAATAAAAAAATAAAGGAAATGCATGATGATCTGGCTGATTGAACTTAGCATTTTCCTGGTGACTGCAATTCTGGTTACCCATGCCAGGGTCTTTTACAATGCATCATTTGTGTGGGTCTTCTGGATATCCGGCATTATTCTGGGGTTCCTCCGTGAGTATGCACTGGCTGGAATTATGAAAATCTATAGCTATGGAGACTTTCATATCACCCTGCTTGGAGTGCCGTTCATTTTCACCCTTTTCTGGACCGACATCGCATATATTGGTCTGATCTGGGCCAATAATTTTCTCAAGCGAGATTATTTGAAAGCCAAACCTCTCGATTACCATTTGCCTCTCATCTTTATGACCATGGTATTGATTTCCTTTTTCTTTGAAGCTTTGCTGTCGCAATATCAGCTTTTGAACTGGCATCTGGACTCTAGCTCAGTGTTGTGGGGGAACACACCACTCCTGGCGCCTTTCGCATACGGATGGACAGCAGTACTCTATCTAAAAAGTTTAAAATTACTCGCTCAAGAGCCTCAGCAGGATTGGCAGATTCTGGTGGTGAAACTCAGTCTGGCTCAACCCCTGGTGGTTCTTATCCTGGCAGGTTTATTACTTCTCTCAAATCTGGCTATTATTCTGGTTTTTTCCTGATTGACAGTAGCTGGGAGGGGGATTACATTAGCCCGCTTTTTCAAGTCATGGCGAAACTACAGTGTGTAGCGAAGTCAGAGATGCCCGGGTGGCGGAATTGGTAGACGCGCTAGGTTCAGGTCCTAGTGTACTCTTTTGTACGTGCTGGTTCGACTCCAGTCTCGGGCACACCTTGTTAGTAGTTAAAAGTTAGAAGTTTGAAGTTAAAAATTGGCCAGTGCAGAGATGTGGTGGCTTTTTTATTCCTTTCCAAAAAAAACAATAGAACGTCATGCTGAGCTTGTCAAAGCATTCAGGGCTGGAGCCGAAAGGCCTTGACTAGAGCCGTCACACTGATCGAAGACAAAGTGCTCGGGCACACCTAGTTAGAAGTTAAAAATTAAAAATGAAAAGTTAAAAATTGGCCAGCGCAGAGATGTGGTGGCTTTTTATTACTTCCCATGAAAGAACAAAAGAACGCCATGCTGAGCTTGTCGAAGCATGCAGAGGCTGGAGCCGAAAGGCCTTGACTAGAGCCGTCACACTGATCGAAGTCGAATTGCTCGTAGTGACTTAACTACAAACGCATCTCAAATAGCTTTGACCACAGCATTTCGCAGCCCCAGGATATCACTCATACGAGCCCTCTGTCTTTGAGGAGCATCGTGGCGACGCAATTTCAGATCTGTGCCAACAAGGATGTTTCGACAAGCTCAACAACCGGAATCTCTTACTTCCCTGCCTGGCTTTGGATCTTTAACATTTCTTCTGCATAGCGTTTCCCCATAAGCTTCACACTGGCAGCGTCGAAATGCCATTCCTCAAAAATTGTTAGCCCCTCTGAGCTCACAAATCCCGTGAAGGGCAGGCGGTCTGGGAGCAAGGCGGTTTGTTCATTAATGGCAGGCACACCATCGATTTGTCCTGCAATAAAGGGCAACTCTGGCAGTGCCAGGTCTTTTCTGAAGCGTGACACAAGCTCCGAGAGTTTATCAATATATTTATCCGGATTCTCAACATCAGCTTCTCCCTGGTGCCAAAGAATTCCCTTGAGCGTTCCAGTCTTCCTCGCCCCTGACACCCGCCTCAGTGCCTCCTGATAAAATTTGGACCCCTGAGCCCATTCTTCAATCTCTGACCCACCTCTGGCATTTACAACCAGCCCTAGATTAATATTTTCATCGACTTCCAGCATAGTCTGCGCAAAATGATACCCGGGACCCATTTTTTGTTTGCTGATATCCTTGCGAATGGTCGAGTAACGATTTAGTGGGTTTGCGGCCGGCTCCCAGTGACCGCTATCATCAAGCAGGAAGCAGCGCTCAATGGGTTTGGATTCGTCTCCCGTGAAAGGTGCACGGCCCGCCATATTTGACTGACCAATGAGGAGATATACATGCAGGTTCTGTCTTGGGCCAGGTGCTGTCTGAGGTGTTTCATCTGAAGCATAGGGGGTGCTGGGCAGAGCCCACAGGCAAACAGCCAACCCCAAAGCCTTCCGTTTTATACCCATAGGATATCTCTCCTCCTAACGTCCGGGAAAATCAGCAGGTCTGGCTGAGCAGTACTGCCATCTGGTGTTTACACAAAGCAGAATCCGTTGTCCTCGGATAAAATTGTTAACAGACTCTGGTAAAGTGATTCTGGCGTATAGCTTCCAGTTACCTCGCCGGCAGAAAAACTTTCTATTTCAAGATTCCAGTTCAAACCACGGCCATGGACTTCGATCCGGTGGTGCATTTTATTGGTATTGGGATCAGCGATAATAACTGAGCGCGTTGCCTCAAAACCTAACCCGGCCAGTGCTATTGCGGCGTGAACATTGACATTTCGTGGGAATTTGTTACAGGCGTCCAGTGTAGATCCTTCAAAAAGGACCTCAGGTTTTATAATCTGACTGTCGGTGATTCCCAGACTTTGAGGATGCTTGGTGGTTGTGATAGAGACACTATCCAAGAGTGACCTGCCATCGCGCAGGCCGTCTAGACCAAGTACAGCTCCATGGGGTAAGAATATTTTTCGGCCGTAATGAACAGCATCCTGCTCTATTCGGTTGCGGATATCTGGATCAGACAGGCATGTCATGGAGGCCAGCATTAAATCAGCATCAGATTTAATGAAGGGCAAGAGAGCCTTTACAACGTCTGCATGTGCAACTTCTACAATTAAGTCCAATGGCCGGGATCCCAAATCCTCTAAATCCTTACACACGATTTGTCTGTCAAGAAACTTGGTTTTCTGTGGGATAGGCTCCCACACTGCTTGCACCGAAATCTCTTTATTGTCTTTCAGACGATCATAAAGAAAACTCCCGATGAACCCAAATCCTGCTAATCCAATATTTTTCATAATATACTTTATCCAAAAACTACCTGAGTCACAACAACAGCAGCTATGATACCAGCCAGATCAGCAGTGAGTGCCGCCGGTAGTGCGTGCCGTGTTTTTTTCACTCCCACGGAACCAAAATAGACTGCCAATATAAAAAAAGTTGTCTCGGTTGACCCCTCCATGACAGCTGCCATGCGGGCGATCATCGAATCCGCACCATAGGTGTTGATTAATTCAGAAACAATACCCATTGCACCACTCCCGCTGAGCGGTCTCATGAGCGCCATGGGGATCACCTCGCCGGGCATACCAATCCAGGAGGTCAATGGAGCCAACAAACTGGTCAGGAGATCAAGTGCCCCAGAGGATCTAAATGCGCCGATGGCAACCAGAATTGCAACGAGAAATGGAATAATTCTCACTGCCACGGTGAAGCCTTCTTTGGCTCCTTCGGTAAATACTTCATAAACTTTAACTTTTTTGTACCAGCCATGACCAACAATTGCCAGGATGAGTAGTGGGATGGCTATGGCAGATACGCCGTTTATTATTCCTAAAAACATATCACACCTCCTCCCGGCATGGTCTATGTTGAGGGTGGGACATTCCAGATGGGAAGCAACAGTGGCATTAGCGACCAAAAGCCGGTTCATACTGTGACGGTGAAAAGTTTCTATATTGATCAGACGGAAGTGACCCAGGCGGAGT
>JADHUM010000094.1 GCA_016784545.1 Candidatus Neomarinimicrobiota bacterium | reverse complement strand
GCATGGGGGGAATATCTGTCTTCCGAATTTCACCATCTACCCGTACTATGGGTCTGGAGAAGGGGTGCAAGTGAAGATCTGAGGCACCACAGTCCCTCATGAAATTCAGCAAATCCAGTATGTCCAGTTCCATGGCTCTTCTCTCTATTTGCTAACAATGTTTGGGGTAATAAATATGAGCAATTCCCTTTGCTCCGTCGATGTCCGCGTGTGGGTAAAGAATCTTTTCAAAAAGGGTATACTACGGATAATGGGCGGGGAGGTTGTAGACTCATTCACCTGATCAAAAATTAAGCCTCCGATGAGTAAAGTCTCCCCATTTTCGACCATAACCCTGGTTGTGGTGGATCTATCGGATACAATAGGCCGATCAGAATTTGGTCCAGCAAAACCCACCAAAGCCTGAACCGTGGCAGTTAGGTTCAAACTCACATATTTCTCTTCGTTGATTCGCGGTGTTACACTCAAATCAACCCGTATATCTACATCCTCGAATTGATAGGTTTCCGCTCCAAAAGCAGTGGCATCAGAACCAGGTATGAGTACTGGATAGTTCGTACCAATACCGATTTGAGCTGTCGTATTCTCAAAAGTAGTGACCTGAGGCTCCTGCAGCAGCTTCGTATCAGCATCCGACCCCATCATTTCCATGATGGCAGAAAACATGGGGATGCTTAATGTGGCCAACCTGAGTTGACTCCCACCACTCAGGATCGTCGTTCCCAGCTCAATCAGATTTTCGACTGTCCCGGCATCATCCTGGATACTTGGACCTGTCAAGTTGGTTCTTAAATCCCAATTTATTCCCAGGCGTTCCTCATTAGTAAGTTTTGTCTCAATAAATTTGACAGCGATATTGATTTGAGGAATTCTTTTGTCCAATTCATTGATAATATCCTGGATACGATCGAAATTCTGGGCCAGGTCAGTGATTACAATATGGTCATAGACAGGACCAGCATTAGCGCCACCGCCGGCAGCACCTCCTCCGGCTCCTCCACCAGCACCGCCACCACCACCTAAGGCTCCAGCTGCAGCGGCCAATCCGCCACCGCCTCCACCCCCACCAGCAGCATCGCCACCACCACCGCCAGCACCTCCTCCCCCACCTGAGGATCCCGCCATAACGGGTGAATAGAGTTGAATTTGACCCTTCTCACTTAACACGCTTGAGAGGGCGGAAGAAACCGCACTTGCATCCACATAATTCATCTTGAAGACACGGGTATCCAGCTCGCCAAACATTTCTTCATCGGCAGGTTTTACCACCACGATGTTGCCCTGCTGAAACCAGTCATAACCATTTACCTTTAGAATGGCATCGAGAGCTGTCCACAGGTCGACATCTTTCAGTGAAACTGTGACTTCGCCTTCCACCTCAGGTCCAGTAATAATGTTAATCTTGTGCTGGGCAGACAGGAGTCGCAGAATATCGATCATGTCGGCTCCTTTGAAGTTCATGCTGATGGTACCGGGCAGATCAGCTCGCCTATCCCTGCGTCGAGGTGCTTTTCTTTCCCTTACCTCAGGCCAGGACACCAATAACAAATCATCTCCCAGCCACTGAGTCGTGTATTGAGGAATCTTGGAAAAAAGCATTTCAACAATGACTTCATCCTCATCATAGGGATTTTTCTTTACGGAAAGACGCATGAGGGGCGACACATTGGTTGTACGGGTAAAATTGTCCTGGGCCAAACTGGTTTTGGGAAAAGTCAGTGTAATTTTTGGAGGTGATTGGCCCACACTTTCCTTAAAGTCGACACGATTGGAAAGAGATATTTCAAGCCCGGCTTCGCCATTAGCCACAAATGTGGAGACCCAATTCAACACCGTTTTCGGGGCAGCAGAGAGGGTAATTGCACCAAGCAGAAATGTAAAAAATGTAATATATCGAATTCTGTTATTCATCCATTTTGACCTTTACGATGCTGGTTCCCCGACGCAGGATAATATGATCGAATGCGATCTTGGTGATCTGATATCCGGCTACTCTGTCCCCTTCTTCCAATATATCTCCATTAATCAAAGCCATGCCAACATTTCCGGACCATGAAATCCCTGTCAAATCCAGACTGGGGACATCATCCCCATCCATACTTCCAAACAGGGAACCAAGAATTCCCCCTCCCAGTGCATTGGTTGTTTCAGCTTCAGCATAAAAAAATGGATCCGATTCCCAGCCCCCACTCCAGACCAATGATCTAAGTGGTGCAGAGGTTCTGGATTCAGAGACTGCACGTGCTGTTGCAGGCTCAGAAGAGCCACCTGTTGACAGCCCAAACAAATTTTCCACATCGCCATTCCCTGACCCAATTATCCCGGCATCATACAGCCCATAAGCCATCAGGCATAACAAAACCGCCAGAAGCAGAGCGGATCGCGCATTAAATTGCTTTAACACAAGCTAGGCTCCTTCGATGAAAATGTAGGTGTATAAATTTAATTCACAGGTCAACATACCACCGTATTCCATTTCGGTTTCCAGCTTGATATTGGCGATATTCACGAGCTGGCGCATTTCAAGAAGATCATCCAGAAACGCCCCGATGGTTAGAAAATCCCCATAAAACTTTATCTGCAAAGGGTAGCACTCCACATGATTTTTAGGAATCCTCATTTCAGCATAAATAGCTGGATATGTATCGTTCAGGGAGGGGTCAAAGCTGAGAATTTGCAGTTTGTGACGTTCTGATATCTGACGGATCTGTTCCAGAACGGATCCATATCGCTGATTATCAGGGATAATGGTTTTGAGTGTATCAAAATGTTCTACTTTTTCAGTAAACCTCAATTTGAATTCATCATAGCTTTCAGTCACGCCAGCTAATTCATCGAAGCGACTATTTATGCCTGCCAATTCAAGTTCTAGTTCAGATATACTGGCACCTGCAATTGCCACCGTGTAATAGAACCACCCTATTGTAGAGAGGATGAGGAAGATTACGGTTCCAAAGAAAATGTTTCGGTTCACTTGACACCTATGCCAATTTTCAGGGTAAACAGGAGTCGGGAATCATCTGAACTTGGTGAGCCTTCCCGTTCGATACTGGTAAACATGTTTAAACTCTCCAATCGCATGATGAAATTGGTGAGCTGTATATCGGCTATCCCTGCATGAGCATTCACGATACCACTTAAGGCGATGCGATCCACATGAGCTGCTTGCTTGATAACCGACCCGGCTTCCTTGGAACTGGCTGGCCGGAAGACCAGGGAGGTAACCTTTATATTATCGGGGATTTCCGATGAAATAAGCTTAAGCAGCTTAATCTGATTCTGTGAATTAATGTCATCATTCTCCAGAAAACCCCAATAGTTTCCGAGATACTCAAGATCATCACGCATGATGAAATATTCTTGAGATTGCTCGGACAGTTTTAGCCACTGGCGATTCATATTTGCAACACTTTCTTCCAGAACTTCCTTTTCCATATATGAGAAATATCCCATGAGCAGGTAAATCGGAAGCAGAATGATGGTGAGAAAGATGCTCATCTTGTTAAAAACTTTGAATTGGAAATGTTGCTTCCTGGCAGGAGGTAGCAGATTTATACCCGCTGATGCTTTCAAAGCCAGTCCAAAATTCGTACTAAAAATAGGAATGAGCTGATGATTCAGTTCGAACTGATCAGAAAACTCAAAATCACCTTGACGAAGTGGATTTAGATGCTCTGTAGATCGTTCAAGCTGGGTGGCAAATACTTCCACAAGATTGGGAATGGCGGCACCCGGGCCAGTGAGATAGATTTCCTGACACTCTACATCAGCCACCTGTTTCCTGAAATAATCCAGGGAGCGGTTAATCTCACTGGTCATGCGCTCAACAATGGGTCGCAAGAAGATATATATCTTGTAGAGACTTATCCCCGTTTCCGGTATATCCTCATCAGTATTCACGGGAATTCCATACCTCAATAGATACTCAGCGGCCATTTCCTCAGTGATATTGACAGCATCATTACCCACCATGACCCTCTGTACCAGGGCTTTTTGGTAATCTTTTACACCCACGGCCATTTCACGGGTGAATTCCATGCGACCTGACTTGACCATGGTAATGGTGGTTTCATTTTGATTCATGTGAACTATGGCAATACACCCTCGAAGACGATCGGGATAACAGTGTTTGAAAGTTTCCCAATCAAGAAAGGGAATGGTGGTCACATTTTGAAGATCAAATTTTTTCTTTTTAAAGAGATCTGACATAAAGGTGATGGTTTCGTTGTTGCCAACCCCAATAATGATATTCTTCTTGAGTTCGCCTTTTTCAGAATCCAGAATCATATAATCGATATTGATATTATCACTGCTGAAGGGCAGATTTTTCTTGGCCGTCCATGTGATGAGTTCAGCAATCTCTTTGCCCTTAACGGGTGGTGCCTTAAATATTTTTGTGTGGGTTTCGATAAAGGAAGAATACATGCGGAACATGGTGTCTTTCTTCCAGAGTTTTGTATCAAAGGAGTCTAAAATATAGGAAAGCAAGTCATCCCTGTGAGAAATCTTCTGATCATCCAGTTCATAGGGAAGGGGGTACACATCCATACTTTCCACCACGTTTCGATTTCCAGAAGAAACGGTTTTGAGTACTCGGATCGAATCAGGTGTGCACTGAAAAGTAATTTTTCGTCGAACACCAAAGGCCCAATTACTGAACTCAAAGAAAATGTCCAGTATCTTATTTGGTTTGGGAACCTCGGGGTGAACTTGGAAATAAGATGGATCAATAAGTTGAGGGCCTGCCTCCTCTTGAATATGGGCAGGAGGTGATTCCACATGCTCAGGTTCATTTGAACCCTCTGATTTAAGATCCTCCTGGGTATCGATTAAATCTGCAGCGACTCCCTGAGCAACCGCTTCTTCAGGAGATTCTTCTTCAACAACAGGTTCTTCAGTTGCCGGTTTTTCTTCTGGGACGGGATCGGTCTTTTTTCCGGCAAGCATCCCCAATTTTGCCCGTATTTCATCTGAGGTGACAGTCTTTGTCTCTTCCTGCTGGGGAGGAGCATCATCTACGATGCTATCCGGTACGATACTCGTGCTGACAGATGGCGCCTTGGGTTTCTTTTTACTGGATGACTCTGATTGCTCAGAAGACTCATTCGCGTCCACCGTACCGCTGGCATTGCCTTCAGTCGTCGATTTACCCGTCTGCTGTGATCTTAGAAGATCCAGCAGTCGATTCGTCGCCGCAGAATCTTTTTCGTCAGCCGGCATAATTGTTATCGTCGCTGTTGATTCGATTTAACACGGCAGCTCCGTCGATGGACTGTTTATTGTATACCAGCATATCGACAATGAGATGGTGACACATATTTACAATTTTCCGGGGATAGCCTCCAGTATGTTGATAAATCATTTCCTTGGCTTCTTGCGAAAATAGGGGCTCATCGCCTTCGTAACCTGCTTCATTTATGCGAAAGTCTACAAAGGAGATGGTATCTTCTCGATCCAGGGGTGGAATCGTGGCTCCAAAGGCTATTCTGTCCTTAAAATTTTCGTGGGCGGCAACGACCTCCTTAAACTCGGGTTGAGCAAAGATGACAACTTGGATTAATTTGCGGCTATTGGTTTCAAAATTCAGGAGTGTCCTGATAATCTCAATTTGCTCTGTCCCCATTTTTTGACCTTCATCAATAATAAGAACGATCTGCTTGCCTTTTTTAACGGCTGTATCAATTAAAAAATTTTCCAGTTGGTTCAACATTTCAGATTGATAGAGCGAACTCCCTCTCAGGCCAAAAAGCCTTTTCAGGTATACCAGGAACTCCCGGGTGTTTTCCCAGGTGGGGTCCATGATGAGATAAAACTGGAAATCCTTACCAAAGTCGATAAAGCGACTGAGTAATAGCCGTGAAAGAGTTGTTTTGCCTGTGCCTATTCCACCCATGATGACGGAAAGACCACGATTCAATCTTAAAGCGATTTCCAGGCGATTGAGAATTTCGCCATGCGCTTTTGATTCGAAAAAGAATTCCGGATCTGGAGTCATAGAGAATGGTTCTCTCTTTAGTCCAATCAACTCATAATAGCGCATAGATTTTCTTGTCCAATCGTCGCATCAAAATTTTATCACTTCGAGTAAAGATAGCTAATAATTTGACCTTACACCCAAAAAGCGCAAAGACTGGCTAACTTAATCACAAAAATGGCTCATTGCCAGTATGATACTGGATGTTACACCACTTCTCTCAAGTGCTTGAAGAGGGCAATCTGGAAAAAAATGAGCCCCGATTAATCGGGGCTCAGGGAGGATGCATGAGTACCACACATTGTTGAACTTATGATGTTCTACGCTTTGGTAGCTTCAGTCAATTCCTCTTCAGTGATTTCGTTTTTTGCAGGACGGTTGGATAACTGATATTCAGTTCCTCTGCCAGCTTGGTTTTCTGGTATCCAACCTGTTTGAACAGATACTCAATGATCTCCTGCTCAAAATGCTGATTGGCTTTTTTCCAGGTAAGTTCAGTGAGATTACTGACATAACTATCCAGAGCCGCTAATTCATGGGAATGCAATTTCAGGGGAATCTTGACGGGAATACTTTCAAAGTCATATCCATGCTGGCTGAGACGCCTTCTAATTGCATAGTAAGTACTGGTTTTTAAAGCAAGCTTCTCGGGCAGTTCAGAGATGACAATTCCTGATTCCAGGTGTTTTCGTATAAGATGGAATTGAAATACATCATTGATCTCCTTCCAGGATTGTCCCAGCGCAAAGGAAAAGGGATCAGCGTTCGATCCAAGGGTGTCTGGAATGCTATAGCCAACCTTCGGTCGATCATTAAAGCGTTGAACGACCTCCAGT
>JADHUM010000093.1 GCA_016784545.1 Candidatus Neomarinimicrobiota bacterium | reverse complement strand
ATGACCCAAAGATGTGGCCAGACCAATTACCCTGGCCTTTAGGCCGGGGTGTACAAAACCTTTTAACTGGGGGCTTTAGCCCAAAAAGCATCAAGGTTAAAACCCTTTTTTTCTTATGCCTCTTTACCCCCGCATTAAAAGGCGGGGCAATTGATTCCCAGAGTCAAATTCCCCGGACAGTGAGGTCCTGGAAATGTCCGGGTACTCCTAAATATTACCAATATCGTTCGAGGTGAATCTGACCAGGAGCTTTTTTGCTGTGTTCCTTATAGCCTTCTTTTTCCAGGACTTCTACCATGGTGTCAATCATACTGGGGTTTCCACATAGAAATATGTGAGTATTCTCTGGTGTGGGTTCAAGTCCAGATTTTGTCTGAATGACCTTGCGCTCCCACAGTTCCTGGATATAGCCACTTTCACCCCCCCAGGCGATATGCTCAAGGTTTGGTCGAGTAATGGCAGGAATGTAGGTAAAATTGCTGCACACATTGGCAATGGTATTTAATTCAGACCGATAGCCCAAATCCCAGCTATGTCGAGCACCGTGTACAATGATATACTTCCGATCACTGTTACAGGGTAAGTCCTCTCGCAGCATGCTCATGTAAGGTGCCAATCCAGTACCTGTACCCAACATGACTATGTTTGAATCCGGGTCCGTCATTTCCAGTGTAAAAACACCTGAAAATTTTTGAGAAAGGAAAATTTTATCACCGGTTTCCAAAGCAAAGATGCGCGGTGTGAGAGCGCCAGAACGTACCATGGTAATGTAAAATTCGATATACTCTTTATTCACAGAGGCCGATGATACAGAATAGGCCCTGCGAATTAGCTTATGTTCATCTTTGAGGGGAATTTCCTCATCAGAAAAATTATGTCGTGGTGCAGTTCCAGGTAATCCTAAAACAGTGAATTGACCAGCCTTGTAATCTGGTAATTCCCAGCCTTCAGGAACAATGCGCAGAATTATTAATCCAGGTGAAACTTCGATCTTTTGAGAAACAATTGCGTTGAGCGATAAATCCGCCATGAAAATCCCCTTATATGAGCTCAGCTTTTTTCAATATGGTCTTAAGCTGATTTGCATTCTTAATTGCCTGACCCCTCGCATGATTATTAAAGGAAATATACGATGTTTTAGACTGTTGTGCCATGCTGGAAATTCTGGGAAGCCAAGCTTCCAATTCTTTCAGACTGTATTCATAGTCATAGCGGCTCACATTATTGCCCTTCCACCAGTTTTCCTTATTGCGTCCATGAAAACGTAAATAGGCAATATCAGATGTGACCGAATCAAATTCTGGCATACCGCCTTCTATCTGAGGAGAGTCCAGCATTGATATCCCCCAGGAGTGTTTCCTTAACTCATCAAAAACTGAATTTCTAACCCACTGGGGATGTCTGAACTCAACAACCAGGGGCAACGACTCTAGATCCTCAAGTAATTCCATCAAATACATACGATTCTCAGCTGTATATGCAAACGAATATGGAAACTGAAGCAGGACGGCAGCCAGATGATCATCTTGCTGGAGTACGGTGACCGCCTCAAAGAAATCTTGCCGGGCAGCCTTGGCTTCCAGTCTGTCATGGGTCATAGACTTGTGGGCTTTAATGGCAAATTTTAAAGGATAGTTGAGAAATTTTTCCATCTGTTGAATTTGAGGCATACGATAGTAGCTAAAATTCAGCTCACAAAATTCATAGTGCTCAGCATAAAATTTTAACCAATCCTCCTGTTTTAGGCCAGGTGGATAGAAAACACCTTTCCAGTCTGGGTATGAAAAACCGGAGGTCCCAATTACAATTTTTCCACTTTTTTTAGTCATAAAGGGCTACTTGATTCTCAGTCCTGATCCAGCCAATTTCCCATGATATTAAATTAGTCTCAGTTACCTGATTTCCACTGGTAAATCTCTATTTCCGATCCCCATGCAAGATATGGTTAAATTTATACTGTGACACGTCTCACAATATGACCCTACACTTGAAATCTAAATTGGATTCAGATTAGCAGAGATATATGTCTGTTAATTATTTGGTTATGTGCCCTCCACTTGTGGATTCCTATCCATATTGCGACAATTATCATCCCTTTTATGCTCAGAGGTGGTAATATTTTATACTCTGAAAAGGCCGACCAGGTTTAGATTTAAAAGCGAAAGAGGGGGAAAAATCCTCATATAACGCCGGCGAAGTGCTAAATATTTCAGTTACTTCACACAGATTTTAGATAATGAACCAAAATACCGAGGGTCACATGATTCAAACGTCACCACCAAAAAAACTTCAGACTGGATTGCTCATCCTGGCATTTTTTGCACTTGCCTCATGCGATCTTCTACAAGAGTCCAAACCGCCCACCTGGACAAATACTATCGAGTTCCCACTGATCAATGAGAGCGTCGATCTGAAAGATCTTGAGGATGAAGACAACATCAGCAGTCAACTTTATGGTGATAATGGGGAACGTACCATTTTCGCATACAGTGATACCACTGAAATGGCTTCTCAGGAAGTGGGTGACCAGCTCGCCTTTGGTGACATTAACCAAACATTTTCCCAGTCCGTGGATGATGTGACGGTTACGGGTTCAACCATTAATCATACCAGTGGTTTTGGGGCAGTGGATGTGGCACCCATTGAAAAAATTATAGAATCAACATTGGGACCAATCGAGCTGGCTGACATTCCAGCAGCAACTACTGATCCCTTCCGCCTAGACGAAATGGTTCCCTCAGTTGCTTTAATCGCTGATGGCACCGTGCAAACAATTCCTGGAGGTGACCTGGCACCGGTAAATAAGCCATTTACTTTTACCGATTTTTCAGAAGCAGTTTTTACAAGCGGGAGCCTGGATATAACTATTAATAATAATATGGCCATACCGTTGGGTGCTCCGATCAACATTGCTTTACGCCAAATTGTTGGAACGGATACCACAACAATTCCTGGATGCGAAGTATCCTGGGACTCACCCGTCGCTGTAGGGGCAAGCTCTTCGAGAATCTTAGATCTAAGTGGAAAAACATTGCCAGGCAGTATTCTAGTGCTGGTAACCGGTTCAACTGCTGGATCAGGTACACCTATTACCATTAACCCAACCGTGAAGGCATCCAGTTTTAATATTGATATAGCTGGATCAAATCTGGTTGTGTCCAGTGCAATGGCTAAGGTTCCCAGTCAGGGCATTGATGAGATTGGCGCTATTACCATGGCCGATTCTGAAAACATCATTGAGAGTGCACGCATCAAATCAGGCTCACTTGCCATTGATATCAACAATTCCATGAACGTCGATGCGGATTTGGTCATCTCCATCGCTTCCCTGCTGGATCCAGATGAACTGACTTTCAGTACCTCTATTGCCATCCCTGCAAATGGTACTGTCAATGACCTTACGGATATTGCAGGTTATTTCCTGGCTATGGAGTTGGATCTGCAGGAGATCCAATACTCTTATCAGATTCTCACAGAGGATACTGGAGATAATCTGGTTAACTTGACTGAGGATGATCAGGTCTCTGTGTCAATTTCACTATACGGGGATCAGATAGGTGAAAACCTGTTTTTCAACCGAATGACCGGTATCATTGAGGCTCAAAATATTCCAGATGATGGTGAGATTAATATTTCATCTGAATCGACACTGCTATTCGCTGATATTTCAGAGGGTTCACTTACCATCAACGTCGACAACCAGGTCAACCGTGTAGGCTTTGACGCTCTGCCGACCATTTTCCTGACCATACCTGAACTTATTGAAAATGCCACATCAAACCCCCTCACTGGGAGCCTGACCCTGGAGCCCAATCCTGCTGTGAATGTACTGGAATTTGATCTTTCTGATTATGGCCTGGATATGGATCTGGATAGTCAGGTTTTGACCTATAGCACCATTGTTACTACACCAGCTGGGGAAGTTGGACGCTTCGGCCTGGAAGACTCTATTTTTGTGGAGATTCTAGTTTCTGACTTGGAGTTCTCCACTGTTACTGGTTTCTTTAGTCAGGATGCCATGGTTGATTCCAATGAAATTATCTTGAATGAGGCAACCAAATTGATTGTGGCTGACTTTGAAGCGGGCGATCTCGCTCTGACCATGACCAATCACATTGGTGTTGTGGCAGATGTGGAATTCCAGATTGATGAATTTCTTCGCAAGGACAACGGTGAGATGCTCAGGACAAGCTTCCGACTTGAGGCAACTGAAGACCCGCAGATCAGTCATATCGATATGGCCGACTATGATCTGAACTTTACCGCAGCAGTTCCCGGTGTGGATCAGGCAATTCATTATGTGTCTACAGTCACGCTGCCAGATGATGAAGAAATGACACTGACATTTGGAGATTCCATTCTCATTGATGTCAATATCACAAACCTGGCTATGGCAAGTGTCACAGGAATCATCGAACCAGATACACTGCTCATTGATCCAGATACAGTGACATTTAATCTGCCCGACATGGTTTCTGACCTCATGTTTGAGCATGTCAATATTGATATTGACTTCAACAGCACCTTTGATATTCCCATTCAATTATCACTCCTGCTCTCTGGAACAGATTCACTGGGGAATACTGAAGAAATTGAAATATTTCACAATCTGATGCCAGAAGATGATGTGGTTCACATTGATGCAGCAGATCTGCTGAATATTCATCCTGAATCCATCATTTCAAGCGGCCAGGCCATCATTAGTGATGGCACAACAGCTTCTACCATTGCCAGAGGTCAAAGTATGAGTCCTGTCATGTATATCAATGTACCGCTCTCTCTCATCATAGATGATCCACCGAGTTTGGATATGGATGTCACAAGTTTGGATTCACCACTACCCGAAGAAGGCACGATAACCCTTGATGAGTTTACAATTTATGCCGATGTGACCAATATGTTCGAATTTGGTGCCACCGTCGTTGTGCTGGCCAGTAACGACAGCCTGGCTTTCGATAGCCTGGCCATTGAAGCGGGAACTGCCCCCGCTGCTGACACCCTGTTGTCACTGGAATTACTACCCCTTGAGAATGTGGGAGTAACTGAACATGAGATCACAACAGTGGAAATGACCAGTGATAAGCTGGTACTCCTGGAAGAAAAACTGTTCCTGAAACCTGAGGTAAAACTCCTTGGACGAATCGATGAAGGAGGCAATAGTATCCCGTCACGATTCTTTACAACTGATTCGCTATCCATACGTACCTGGGGTAGCATATCGTACACGGTCCATGGCGAGGAAATCCCTATAGGATCAGGTTGGAGTAATTAGCATGAAAACACTAATCAATATTCTCATAGTCCTGAGCCTATCTAGTTTTTTATTGGCTCAAACCGATAGCACCGCCACAGAAGCACCCATTGAGGAAGCTGCTCTAGAAGCAGTTGAACCTGCTGCAGACATTAAAACAGATACAACTGAGACCGAAGAGTTGGTTGAGGCAGAAGCTGTAGATATGGACAGCACCTTGATGGAGGTTGCTACACTTGACTCCATGACCACTGATACAACTGCTTTCGTGGCCGAAGATACCGTCATTACGCCTGAACCAGAGATGGAATGGGTACAGAATGACCCTGCCCCTACAGCCCTGGCTGGCTTGGTAAATGAAGGCAATTTGTATTTCTGGACCAACGATATAATGGAAGGGATGAATTTTACCTCACTCCCCTATATCTCCATTGTGGATCCAACTATGATCGCTATCAGTGCGAATGACTGTCTTGATATCGTATGTCACCTGCTGGCCAGCGATGGCAGCGGGATTGACTATGTCGTGGTAACCAAAGACGACAGCAGCCATGTGCAGATCTATAATACGGTGACCAAAGTTGTTGCCATAGAAGCTCCTGCTGATTCCATCGTAGCGGCTCTGGATGTCTATCTGAAGGATAAGGCAGGTTCAGAATATGTGGCAATTGCCATGGAAGATACGACTGAGGCAGAAACACTAACCATTGTTGATCAAGAAGAACTGGACCGTCAAGCTGCCCGAACCAGGACGAGGAAGATCAGGAACCGCCAATTCCGAGCCCTGGATGATTTTATTCGGAATCCTGCCAACCTGGCCAGAGAATTTGACTATTCAGTTACCCTAAATATCCTTCCTGACATTAGAGTCAGCTTCAGAAATTCTTTGCTCACACCTGGTTGGTACAAAGAATGGTGGACCGTAGGTGGTATTTGGGATGAAGCCATGAAAGCGGACTATCTTTCAACCCTTGAGGGAAAAAATATGGTCGTCAATATCTCACCTACTTTTCCCACCTTGTTTGGGTTTTCCAAAGGAAACTTCAGCTTTAATCTATCCGGTCAATCTCACGCTAAGATGAAGATACCAGGAGATTTACTCGGATTACCCTTTAAAGATGTTTTGCTTAATGAACCCGCTGATCTCAGTGGTTTGGAAGTGGAATCGATTCCATTTATGGGGAAGCTTACGCTTTCGTATGGTCAGCCTCTGGAAACCCCTTATGGCGAAATCAAAGTGGGTGTAGGTCTGAACACCTATAAGGGTCTTGGCTATGTTAATTTCGTAAATCATGAGTTTACTCAAGTCATAACTGAGGATTCCATTATCACAACAACCAGAGGTGAAGGTTGGGCGACTGAAGGAGGTCTGGACGGTCATCTGGATAACTTAAATTCGGAAAACTTTGATCTTATGAGCACTGGTTCAGATATAACATTTGGTATTGATCTGGGTGCCATCATGGATCTTCAGCCTATGATTCACCAGGAAGTTGAAGTACAAGTTTCACTCAAAAATATTGGTGCCAAGTATAAATGGTCCGGTTTGACCCACGAGGCATGGACTTTTGTGAATGCGATTCCAGCACCAGGGAGTGCCGATACGGATAGTACAGAACAGTATCAGAGCAATGAGACAATAGTTTTGGGGACAGACGAGACCCTGAGCATTAAAGTTCCAACTGTCTTCAATTTGGCAGCATACTATCAGCCAATACCTCGGGTTATCCTTGGACTTGGGATTGAGAAGGCGTTCACTGACGATGTTCGATTTGGTTATAGTCCAGACCTTGAACTTTACTACCAATTGAATCTATATGCCGCTAAATGGCTGGATGTGAGTTATTATCACCAAACTCGTTATGGAGAACCTGTGCATACATTTGGAACTGGTTTTCACTTTGGAATGCTGGAAGCTGGGTTATCCCTCTCCCTTTTTGATGGACTGAATTCAAATGCTAAGGGAATTGGTGTTGGAATCAAGAGCAGCCTGCACTTTTAAATCTACTTAATGGTTAAAACCCAAAGAGGCTGTCCCAAAAGGGCGGCCTCTTTTTGATTTAAGATTTAAAATTTAAAATTTAAAATTGAAGAAGTTGAGCAAACTTCAGTATTCAAAAATCTTTAATCCTTGTCTGCCTGGTCGTAGTTCGAAGCACGTAGACTGAATCGATATTCAAAAAAGGCTGTCCATAACAAGAGATGGCCTCTTTTTATTTTAGTCGTCCCTGTAAAAGTATATAACGATAATAATAACAATGTGTTGTGTAGAGATAAATAAAGCTTAAGTTGCCAGAAATCAATAAAAACAGTTCAAAACATGGTGATTTATGAAAGCAAAACCCAAAATTCGTAAT
>JADHUM010000092.1 GCA_016784545.1 Candidatus Neomarinimicrobiota bacterium | reverse complement strand
GAAGAGGAAGCTGTCGATCTCATGATTGTTGGTTCTAAGGGTCGCAGCAATGTATCAGATGTATTTCGAGGATCCACTGCAGAAAAAATTCAACGTTTCTGCCCCATCCCACTCCTCACCATCCGACCTGCTAATCTTGCTTGAACCCCGACAAGAAATCACCCAGAACCCATAGAACTCCTCGAACCCACTCCCTATGACCAAACCCCAACAGGTATCATTGATCGCATGTTATGGATGGATCGCCGCGCTCTTTACTATCGCTCGCGAAGACGAAGACCAAATCACCCTACCTCAATGCCCATGGAACCATTCAACCCAACATAGAACCATTTATCGATTCGGGCGTTTACTTCTAGAATAAATTTGGTGGAAGCTATCCCATTGAATAGGTTAGACCCCTATGCATTTTATTATTTCATTGAAAGGAATAAGGTATGGTAAATATGAGCAGACGTGATTTCGTTAAAATAACGGGAACCGGACTGGCCCTGGCTACCCTCCCCGGATTTGTCCGCTCCGGGTTTGCTGGAATGTCCCCCGGTGACAACCCATATAGTTTTTATTTTCAGAGATTTGGAATAGATGAAGACATGGTGCGTAAGGTTATGGCTGAAGCCCTCTACTATGGGGGTGATTACTGTGATCTGTTTTTCCAGAATCAGGTGAGTAATTCAATTCGTCTTCAGGACAACATTGTCAATTCCGCCAGTACCAATGTCACCTTGGGTGTAGGTATCCGCGTCCTGAAGGGAAACCAGACGGGTTATTCCTTTACTGAAGATATTTCATTGGGCAGCATGCAGGCCGCTGCTAGAACAGCCGCAGGTATTGCATCGGGTACACCCAAGGCAGCCCCTGAAACTTTCAACGCCACCAAACTCATGAATTATTATGATACTAAGGTGAGTTTTGAAGATGTTGGAGCCAAACAAAAAGTCACGATGCTCCAGTCCATAAATGATGATGTTTTCAAGCAAGACCCACGGGTCGTGAAGGCCAGCGTGAATTTCAGCGATAGCGAAAACTATATCCTGGTGGTCAATTCAGAAGGTGGACTCGCTTCAGATTATCAACCCATGCTGAGAATTTCCGTGGGTTGTACTGCCGAGGAAGATGGACGTCGTGAGAATAATTATTTTGATTTTTCAGCTCGCGATGATATCAGTTTCCTGACCCAGGAACGTTTGGAGAGATTACCCCGGGAAGCTGTTGCCAGAACCATAAAACTGTTTGAAGCCCAGACACCACCAGCCGGAGAATTCCCTGTAGTCCTTTCAGCGGGTAGTGCAGGTATCCTGCTTCACGAAGCCATTGGACACGGTATGGAGGCAGACTTCAACCGCCAGGGTATATCCGTTTTCTCAGATATGATCAACAAGAAGGTATCCGAAGACTTTATTACTATTGTTGATAATGGAACCAACCCCAATATCCGTGGATCTATCAATGTGGATGATGAGGGTGTCCCATCAGAAGAAACTGTTCTGGTTGAAAACGGGATACTTAAGACTTATCTCCATGACCGCATTTCAGCAGAACATTACGGGGTACCGCAAACAGGTAGCGGCCGTCGGGAATCATTCAAACATTATCCAATGCCCCGGATGCGCAACACCTATATGAAAAGCGGTCCTCATGAGTTTGAGGAAATGATCGCTTCAGTTGATTATGGTATCCTGGCTGATCAGTTTACCAATGGTCAGGTCAATATTGGACCTGGTGATTTCACCTTTTATGTAAAATCTGGTTCACTTATTGAAAAGGGGAAAATCACAGCTCCCATCAAAGATGTAAATATTATTGGGAATGGTCCTGAAGTATTGAAGCGAATCACCATGGTAGCCAATGATATGAAGATGGCCGAAGGCGGCTGGACCTGTGGCAAGAATGGTCAGGGTGTCCCGGTGTCGCAGGGAATGCCCAGTGTACTGGTTTCATCCATAACGGTGGGAGGTAGAGGTTAATTATGGAAAAGAATGTCTATTTAGATCTGGGATATTGGATTCAGAAAAAAGCCAGACAGTTCGGTGCATCCGAGTCAGCTCTTGGTATAAATCACTCCCGCAGCGTATCCGTTGATTATCGCGATGGCAAGGTCGAAACCCTGAAAGAGTCAACACAACAATCCATGTGGATTGAGCTCTTTGCCAATGGCCGCTATTCCAGTCACTCAACCAATGATTTGCGCAAGGAATCTCTGGAAAAATTCATCCGCAATGCAGTGGATCTTACCAGCTTCCTGGAAGCAGATGAATTTCGCAAACTCCCTGATCCTGAATTGTACAAGGGTCAGCCCGAAGGTGACCTTGACTTAAATGATTCAAGTCAGAGTGATATCACTGCTGAAGAGCGCCAGAACAGAGCCAAAGAGTTGGGAGCCTACCTGAAGGGCAAAGATGATCGTATTATTTCAATTGCTTCAGGATTTTATGATAATCATAGTGAAAGCTACCACTTGAAATCAAATGGCTTTGAGGGTCATACGGAATCAACCTCATTCACGCAGGGTGCTTCTGTTTCCATGCAGGGCGAAGGCGATAAAAAACCTGAGGGCTGGCGCTATTATCGGGCGCGTCATCTGGAAGATCTGGTTGACGCTGAACAAACCGCTCTGGAGGCTCTGGCCAGGACCCAGGATAGAATTGGAGCTGCAAAAGTGCCTTCTGAGACCATGCCACTTCTGCTGGAGAATTCCAATGCTGCTGGATTGTTCTGGCGATTATTGGGTCCTTTGAGTGCGGGTTCTATCCAGCAAAAGAATTCATTTCTGGCTGATAAAAAGGGTCAGAAAATCGCATCGGAGCTGTTGACGATAACGGATGAACCATCCATCGTTCGAGGTTTGGGAAGTCGTTATTATGATGGTGATGGTATTGCCGCTAAGACCATGCCTTTATTCACAAATGGAGTTCTAAATAACTATTTTGTGGATGTTTATTACGGCAATAAGCTGGGCTGGAAAAGCTGAGAATCCACCTGACTCCCTGAATCCCTGTGCCGAAGTCATCCCCGATGAGATTTTAAGAAGCTGGCTGCAGGACGCCATCAATGGGCATCATGGCCTCCCCAAGGTGGTCAGAACTGTCCTGGTCGCTATTCGCACCAACCCGGATTATCAGCATTTCATCAGCAGGGGACAATTGTACAACCTGCTAAAACAGCTCACCAATATCTCCCAGCTGGATGTGGAAGACCTTGAGAATCAGCTGGTCTCCAATACAGATACGTCAAGTGACTCTGAATTGACACGCTATAACATCCCTCTGACTTGCCTGACAGACCATCTGGCCGAGATTACCCTTAACAAGTACCTTGAAAAGGGTAAAATAAATGCAAGCCAGTCTCGCCACTACCAGAAACTGCTGAACCTGTATTTTTCAGATCTGGTCTCTGATGGTTTTGTTGAAAAGTTACCCCACTATGTGGAGCTTACCGGGTCACAAATTCTTATGAATGGACAATGGCACATCCATCGGGGACGATTGGAATATCTTATCAAACTTGGAAAGTCCTGGCTCCAGAGTTGGATTTCGGAACAGGGTTTTTTGAAAGAATCTCAAATGAAGCTACTCAAATAAAGTATGGAAACCTGTCTTACATCTGCCCAACTGGAGCGACTCGCTCTGGACCAGCTGTCATCACGGCGCATTGTGCTGCCTCCTCACCTGACGGTCTGCAATTTATGCCAGTCTGCCTTAACCGAGCTGGTCACCTTCTATGAAGCGGTTCAGGACGAATACAAACGCATCGCCGAGACAAACACGCTCCAGACCCTGGAAGCGCACCTGAGCAACAAGCCTTCAGGTATTTATAAATTTGATGCGCTGCATCTCTTACCCCTTCCAAGACAAATTCCTGAATACAAGCATGCCCTGGTTGCCGATTCAGGTGTTGAAGCAAGCCCACAGGGCACCAAAAGCATCAGTGTGTTCGCCAGCGCAGACGGACAACTCATGATCAGGGTTCTACGCGATCCGAAGAATGAATATACCCTTTTTCTCATCGCTGATAGCGAAGCCCTGTATGCCAACGTCCTGGTGCATATTATCGGCATGGATCGTGAGTATGTCACCGATGGCCAGGGACGCATTCATCTGGGTAAAATAGACCTGCCACCCATTGAAAAATTGGGCGTGGAGGTCCGAACAGCCAGCGATAGCTACGATCTAAAGCAGTTGTTCATTGCTCAAAAAACTCAACTCGGGGCAGGGGAGATCATCCTGGAGCGTGGTGATTCACGCAAGATCAAACTTGAGATCACGCCAGCTGGCAGCCAATACCACCTGAAGGTCACGTTAGAGGCCCATGCGCTTCACTCCGATTTGGAGCAAGTCAGGGTCATGGTTATCAGAGAAAATGGCCAGCGACTGATTCAATCAACCCGACGCGGGGTAGCCCTCTTCCAGGAACTTGACCACCCTACCGACCTCCAGGTCAAAATCTTCGAATAGTTTCAGCCTACCCATTGAATACACCTAAAGACCTACTCGTCTACGAAACCCGCTTTCAGAGACTTCGTTTTCAACTGTCGCTACGGATAAGTCCCCGCTTAAAGACCCGACTCCTGGGAACATTCTGCGATTCACTTTTAAAAAGAAACAACCCGGTTCTGAATCTTTCCTATTACGAGGAATTATTGTCACACCTGGTGGAATTAAGCACTGTCTCCTGTCTCAGCTATCAACCACCCCATATCCTGGAAGCGTTTCATGAGACATTGGACTTTCTCGCCCACGATGAGAGCCACGTCCTCCAGGTATCTGGATTGAAGCATGCCCTTGCAATTTCCTGGCAGCAACGCTTTGCCTGCTATCTGAGCCTGGGGGAATTCAAGCGGGCGGTCACCCTGGGCCAGGCGCGGTTTCCATGCACCATGGATATGTCCCAGCTGATGAACATCCATGACCTGGATACACTGTTGGATTGGTTGAAAAGCCAGCAGGCCGCCCCAGAAATTGCCGCTGAAATTCGAAGCTACCAAAAAGCTGTATCAACTTCCTTTTCAGGATGGGAAAATCGATCGGTCTGGGTGCCCCTGGTTGAGCATTTTGATGATGGTGAAGACACGCAGATTATTGTTGGCACTCTGAATCCGCTTGAGCTGGATCTTGAACCGCATCAGAATCATCGACAGCAGGATATCATTTCTTTTAACAATCATCCCATATCCAATGACGACCTGGTCAATTACCAGGCCCAGGATGCGCTGCATGCTGCGCGTCAACAGCATACTGTGCTCAGAAAACCAAAAGGTCGCTACTATACAGTAAGTTTTGGATTCCCGGCCACCGAGCAGCTGCATACAGGTGCCAGTTTTGGGTTGGGTATGGCGCTCTTGTCCCTGTGCCGTTTGGAAAAAGATGCCAACATTCGCAAACAGCATCGTCTGGGAAGGCATATTGCATTTACAGGGGGGATGGATCTTCGAGGTTCAGTCAGAAGCGTTGACCAGACTGCCCTGGAAGAAAAGATCCAGACCGCCTTTTTTTCACCTCTTAGTTTAATGGCCATACCCGCTGAGAATTTTGCCGAAGCTCACAATACCCTTGAGAAACTGAAACAACAATTCCCACAAAAGCAATTTCAAGTAAGGCGTGCTTCCACCCTGGCTGAAGCTCTCCATGATAAAGAGCTGGTGACTTATGAAAAAATTCACTTGCGGAAATGGCTGAAAAATCATCTAACTAAAAGCAAGTTGCTCCAGGGGATTATTGGCCTGCTGATATTGACAGTGTTGATCTGGTGGGGTATAGAAGTGGTATCGGACAGAAACCCATCCAGTTATCGGGTTGAAGGGCAATCTGTTACAATTCTCAATCGCAGTGGTCGTTACCTATGGAAAGTGGATCTGGGACATAACCCCCAGGTGCTGGAGAAACCCCTTCCCAAAAATCCGATTTATAACCATTTGCAAATCCACGATTTTGATGGGGATACGGAGAACGAGGTGATTTTGGGAACAGCAGTTAAGCAGCACGAGTTCAATGGCAAGCTCATGTTTCTGGAAACGGATGGATCAATCAAATGGGAATATTCCACCCAGCCCATCTTGAAATTTGGGGATAATGAGTATTCCGATAATTATGCGACTGCTTTTATTTATCCCTTTCAGCATAAGGACAGCCCCACCTACGAGTTTTATGTCAGCTTCTCACACATGCCCTGGTTTCCCAATCGGCTGGTCAGGTTCGATATCAATGGGCAGCTACTCAATGAATTTATTCATCCCGGTACCATTTATGATATGGAGCTCATGGATTTAAACCAGGACGGTGAGGAAGAAATTGTGTTGGGCTGTACCAACAATGGATTCAATTCCGCAGCGCTAGCGATTTTCCCCTCAAGAAACTTTTCCGGGACGGTCCCCTTTTCTGATGAACAGCACAGTCTGATCAATGGGGTTGTGGATTCGAATCTGATCTACATTAAATTTCCGAGTTGGGGGAAATATGATTATCAAAACAACAATGCCCGCACCAATGTTGCCGATATATTTCCTGATAGTGAACACGGATTTGTCGTAATTGTCGTACTGGGGAATGCAAATTCAGGGGTAACGTATCTCTATAACTTTGATTATGATTTGAATGTGGTTGGTTTGAGTGTGGCAGATGGCTTTTTAAGTCACTACCATGAATATTCAGGAGAAGATTTCTTTGAGACTTTCGATTACGATGAATGGTACACCAGTATGACCAAGCTGGAAATATACCAAAGGGGATCCTGGTCGAGATGAGTGGTTGAGGATCGGTGCTTCGATACCATCGCTACGCGATCACTGAACCCCGCAATAGCGGAGGTAGCGTCCTTTTAGTCACCGCTCATCGACCCGCTCAGCGGGCTCCAGTGATTCGAATGAAGTGAGAGTCGTATCCGTCCGGCGTACCCCATGGGGCGAAGAGGGATCGAGATGAGCGACAAACTCTCTATGATCTGAAAAAGTTAAAACACCTTAGCGTAAGAGCAGTACTCATATTCGACTCTGCTTGAACTGGATGACTTTTGCGACAATAAAAACATTTTCCGCATTCTGAACAGATATATCGCTTTCTGTTCTTGAACAACTTCATCAATTTTCTGCGATATATCCTTGATACATATTCAGACCCACAATATGGACATTTGATCAAACTTTTTGATACAGAATGCATTCCTCTCCCCAACTCTAATTTGACATTTTCAGACGATTAGCTACATTTTACCAATTTTCAAAAAAAATAATGATAAACAATGAACAGTCAACATGATCTGGAAAATTTAGCTGTTATGGCACAGCCATTGCTCGTCAGATACACGCCCTTTTATATGCCTACCTGGCGCTATCAGGATTAGTTTGGAATAGGGGAGGGGGTAAAGTATTTGAATCGGAGGTTTTCCATGTCAAAATTTCTTGTTACAACAATCGTCGCGCTGCTCACGCTCACAGCAGCCTTTGCAGACATCACCTTTTCAGGGGATGCTCGCGTCCGTCCCCGCCTTGATGTGACAGATCAAGGCGACTACGGCAATAACTCAAGCGATTTCTACTATCTCTACTGGGCACGTCTTAATGTCCTGGCCAAAATCGGGGATGGCTATTTTTTCAAAACCCAGTTGGCCCACAACGGAGCAGGTTCCTTTGTAGGCAAATTTGGAACCGGGACCCTCCCCAGTTCAGCCAGTATCTCCAGCGGAGGTCGCGGAACTGTAGATTTCATGCTC
>JADHUM010000091.1 GCA_016784545.1 Candidatus Neomarinimicrobiota bacterium | reverse complement strand
AACAGTCCAAGATGAAGGTGGGAAATTGTATTCACGTTATCCTCCTTTATTTTTCGGTAGGTTTGATTTTATCAACCACAGAAGGAGTCAGAACTCAAACAAATCGATTAAGAGCATCGATCATGCAGAAAGATACAGCAATTATTGTGTAACCGCAACTATTACAGCTCTTGTCAAATTCGTGATGTTACTTGATTACAGCTAGAACTTTTGGGAATTGGTTGGAAAGGTGATACCTAATCCCAGAATTTATATTTATGGAGCTTCTCTGTTGTATCGTCAATTATATAAAATATTTGACTTTCATCATCAAACACCATCCCCTCGGGTTGAACCATATCAATGGCATAAACATCCAGAAAACTGCCATCCAGATTGACGAGGTAGACGTTGGAAGCTTCATCACTAAGTATCCATAGTTTGTCCTGAGAAGTGATGTAGGCAATACTTGAGAAATCTGGCGCAAAGGTGATTTGTTGTAAAGATTGGGTAAGGGCCAATTCATCAAGGGTAATCAATGCGCCAAAATCTTTTTCCTTCACCATGTATATTTTGGAGTGGATGACATCCAGAGTGACTCCCTCCAGGCCTCCACCATCACTCACACTTGAAATATTCTGGTATCCCAGGGCACCCCCGTCTGAATCAAGATGGATGAGTTGTCCCAGGTTTTCATCCACCATCCACAGCGTAGAGTCTCTGGAGTCAAAGCTGATACCTTCTAAATCATTGCCGCTGTAGTTTAATGATTGGATTCGAATGCCCAGTGTATCTATCTCATAAAGACGACCCCCAGGTTTGTCACTCACGGTCCAGAGCGTGCTCTTATCCTTCCCAAAACTTAAACCCGAAGGTGAATCCACTCGAACACTGTAGATCGCCATCAATTCCAGCGAATGTAATACCTTGATATCACGGGTATCTGTCTCTGAACCAGAACTACCGGTAATGGTCAGGGTAACTGTGTAATCACCTGGGGAATCATAAATATGGACGACTTCAATTCCGGTAGCTGCTGTGCTATCACCAAAATCAAAAGTGAACTCGTAGTCGCTAGCATCTTTACCAGCTTTCAAATCTGCACTAAAGTCAATGGGGTATCCCCGGAGGAATCTAGATTGCTCAGTAACTATTTTTGCCAGGGGTATATCCTCTGATCCACCGCAGCTTAAAAGAATCCCGGCAAGGACAAATAGCAGAATTAGCTGGAATGTTTTTTTTTGAATCAAGAGTGGTGGCCCAGTGTTTTATTGTCTACGGTTTTCCTAAAATATCATTTAGATCATAAACTAGAATTCGTGAATTCCACTGATCTACTACGGCTAGAATTTTTTCTCCTGTTAGCAAAGTCCTGGTACTTACACCATCAGGCGAGGCCAATTCATTTTTATGCCAATCATTGAGCAGATGCACTTGTGCTCCACCTGCCATGATGTTTTGCTCATTATAATTCACCCCTTCGATAACGCAATCTGATTCATCATCACAATAGTATGGCGCAGGGATTCCAAAATGGGCGACTCTTTTCCCAGATTCTATGTTATAGCAATCCACACGACCAGCCTTTTCATCCACTGCAAATAGATAGTCCCCAAAAACGCTCAAGCCTTCGATGGAGTCTTTACTATAGCCTGAAATAATCTTTCCATCCATCATTTCAACACCAATGAGGCGATCTTTAAACGTACCAGTCTCTAGATCAAACACGCCGATGTATCTGTACTTCTCTGCATTTCCAAATTGACTCTTCTCTGGCTTTTCCTCAGCCACAAAAAGCAATCTTTTTTCCTCTGAAATAGCCATCCCCTCACTTTTCCGCATGATTTTGGTTACTTCCTGAGTTGCTGCAAATTCTTTGTCATACACATATCTGGTCACTTCATCGGTAAGAACCTGCTTGAATTTTCTAAATCCAAAATTGTAAACACCGTCTATACGGAATATGGTTTTATCCATATCGGCGACAAAAATATCCCCACCTTGGGACACGATAATTCCCTGGGGTTTAATGAGGAGACCATCATTTTGGTCGAGGTAGTATTCATCTGCTGAGACTACACCCTGGTAGCCAATTAATTGATCCAATGTCATATCAGGATTGAACCTAGCGACTGAGCCGACCCCTTCAAGCGTTATATAAATGTATCCCGCCTTATCACTGCTTATACCAGTAGGGACAATATCAGGATTTCCCATTTCAAGCGTTTCAGCATTAATTGTTTTTTGTAGGGTTCCATTCCTGGAAAAGACCTGGATGCGATCATTATCAACATCTGTAACGATGAGATCACCATTGTCTAGAATTTCCACATCATCTGGCTGTGCCAGCTGGTCAGCTGCCGAACCATATCCATTTTGGGGATTTGGATAAATTTGTAATGGAGATATGGTAGCAATTTCTGGTACTGATTCTTCACTCCTGAAGGCACAAGCCACAAAAATTACAAAACTTAGAACAAAGATAGTAAACCGAATTGAGATCACTTTTAGCATGCTGTTTCCCTCTTGAGCCATTGACAACAACTGGAACCTGTTAAATCAATCATGAATATAAACTGAGGTATTATAAACAAACCAGCCTGGCAGAACCAGGCTGGTTTGTCAATCTTAAATCAGTATAAAGTTCTACTCACGTGCCCAGGCAGCGGAGAACATGGTTACACTACCTTCACGCTCGTTGGCACTGAATACGATTCCGTTGCTTGGATGTGCACCCAATCCTTCAGAACCAATATCGCTTGAACCCTCTGGAGCATTGTCTGCTTCCCAGCCGATACCAGCTTCTGAGACAGAATCAAAAATGATATTGGCAGGATCAGTTACATCATAAACCACAACAGCGTGTGACTCCTGAAGTGCCATGAGAGCATAGATGTGTCCATCTTTCTCTACAACTGCGGCTTCTTCTGGCTCGGTACGCTTGGTTGATTTACGGCCATCAACTTTCCAGCCGTCTGGAAGATCATTTTCAACGGTAACTGGATCGGTTGCTGTAAAAGTAGCAAGATCAAGGATCTGGAATGAGCCATTTCTCTCATTAGAGATCAGCGCATAATCACCACTTGGATAAATATAAAGCCCATCTGGCTCAGCTTCATTGTCACCGGCGTCTGGCTGCAGGTCTACAATAGTTACATCTGAAGCCTCAAGAGGCGCATCGTTAGCATTAAAAACCAGAATCTGACTGGTTTCCTGAACTGAAACCACAACGGTTCCATCTGCTGAAGTTTCACAATGCTCTGGTTCAGAATCTACATCATGATTTACTAAATAATCCTGAACGAGAGATGCGCTGGCAATACCATTTTCCAAAGAGATGATGGAAACACTACCACCATGACGTGTATCTGGTTTACAAGTACGATCTTCGCGATCATCTTCACAGGCAACAATCAGAAATTTACCATCTTTGGTAAAGGCACATCCATCTGGATTGTAACCAATATCCGGGACAGTAACGACTGAAGTCGGATCAGAGAGTTTGACCAATTTAATTGATCCGCGACCACAATCTGCTTCAGCGACACAAACAGCGACATAATTCTCGCCACCAATAAGTGGAGATACATCAATCGATGTAAATTCAGCAGTAGCTGAACCGGTGCTCAGCGTAGCTAGTTCATTGATGGAAAATGAACTGGCAGTGTAGGTGATACCGAACAATTGATTTGTCGCTGATGCAACAAATACGGCCATATTATCGCTACCAGGAACCATACGTACGATTTCTGGGTTAGCATCTGTTGCAGTAGCAACAGACATAACTGTTTCAATGCTGAAAGAATCATAGGTTGGAACTTCATCAACCGCGTCATCTTCACAGCTCCAGAAAGCAGCCATTAGTACCATAAGCAATACGGTAACTTTTTTCATTTTACTTCCTCCTTTTAAGGATTTGTGGTTTATCATTCTATTGTCTCCATTATCTCTATTATCGTTTTCTAAAATCTAAAATTAATCTGCATCAAGCTCTGATCATCGTCAACGCTGGGTTGTTCATCAGAACCTGTGGTTTCACTAAGGATATAATGTTCAAATTTTAGTGTTAAATTATCATTTATGTCCAACATGGCCGATATCGTGGTCATTTGTCTATCCCATGACATAGCCTCACTGAGATAGGCCCAGGCAAGCTCGTCTCCAGCACTGTTCTTTTTGGATTTCAAATTAAGAAAACCCTGACGTCCCAGGAAAGTCAATTTTTTGGCATTTAAAAATTTGGGCGCTTTCATGGAATATGATGCTTCTCCATAGGCACCCTCACGTGTCAACAAACCGTCTTGAGCCTGAATGTACTCACCCACAAGATTGAGCCCACCGATTTCGTAACCAGCTCTACCACCCATCCAGTAGTGTGTTAGGTCAGTTTCATCACCCATGCTGGAATACGGTGCCAAAGATTGTTTCAAGCTGGATTTCCAATCCCAATCATCAATGAGTTCACCTGTAAAGAACCATCCCAGAGCAGAGAGACCGCCAAGTTCAACTCCGGCTTTCACACCATATTCAAAGGTTTGACCATTTTTGGGTTCATAGTCATCATAAACCATCATTTTAAATGATTTATCCTCAGCCGCATCATCGGTTCCCAGCGGACGTTTCATGGCGAATGACAGACCACCAATAAGCTTACCCTTCTCACCCAGAGGTATTTCAGTTTCTGAATGCAAATGGGCTTCGCGTCCTTTCCAAAAAGCAGTTCCAATCAGTGGATAGCCTTCAGATTGTCTTTTTGTGCTGACGAAGGGGCGATTCTTACCCATTTCAAATTGAGTGTGAAGACCAGGAACGTTTAGACGTGCATATTGTTTATCTACATAGGCGCTTTCATCATCAAAACGGAACTCAATTTGATAATACAAATTATCATTATAGTTAACACGGGTTGAGAGGACAGCCATATCAATGCGCATGTGTGGACTGCGATTCTTGACCTTTTGGTAAGTCAAATCCTGGTTGGCAAAACCTCCAGCACCTTCCACATCTATAAATTCAAGCTCCACTTGCCCACCTAGCACAATATCCAGGCCACTATCCGTGCTCACGGTTACGCCTTGCCCAAGTGTGAGGAGCGGCAATAGTATTGCACCACTAAAGAGCACCTTTAGAATTTTCATTTTGACTCCTTGTCATTATTTATTTTAATTGTTGGTTCAGCATCTTTTCTGAGAACTAGATGTCTAAAATAATAGAGATACGGTATACTTAACAGAAGCCCTACCCAAATGAGTAAATGGGGTTTCTGCTCGTTTTTAAAAGCGAATTCGATAGCCACTCGTTCCATATATTTCATTTGGGATCTGGAGATTGAGACGCTTGCCCGCCCTCCAATCTGAGTGAATGTATAGGGTGGTTTGGGATCCTTATTTTTAAACTCGGGTTCACTCCCATTTACGCGATGATAATTCCATCCATCTGGTAAAATGACTGTGAGTGCACAAGCTTCGATTGTCATTGGTATTGAATTGGTATAGACCACTTCCCAATTAAAGGTCTTGAACTCCGCTGGTCCTGCCTCTTCCCAATTCAGGTATTCAGTAATCTCTGAGTTAAGGGTAATGACGTGGGCTCCCAGCAAAGCCTGCTCAAATTGAATTTCAAAGACTGGTGATGTTCTGTCGTAAGTTAGTGTAGCAGTGGTCCCTATTTCTCCACCATCAAGCAGAACAACTGGTTGACTCATCTCTACATATTCAGAGGGAATATTTAATGATTGACTACTATCTGCAAAAATCACTTGAATATCCATCTTGAATTCAGCAGAGCCGTCTTCATTGATGGAGATCGATTGGTCAATGCGATTAATGTCTTGAGCGGCTATAGTTGAACAACAACCGATAACCGCGATAAGACTGAATATTTCTATTAGGCGCATCATGGTGTAATCCCCAAAAATCTGAACCAGGTAGGACCTGCTATTATCATGACAACCACTCCAATCGTAGAAACGGTCAGCCCATACTTCAGGTTATCAGAGATGGAGAATTGTCCAGCACTATACAAGATCAGGTTTGGTTTGGCATTGGTTGGGAGTGTAATCACCCAGGTGAGTGTGAAGGCTGCAGGCAGAGCTAAAGACACAGGATCAAAGCCAAACTGTTGAGCAATAGCAATGATTATAGGTATCATCACTATGGATCTCATTGTTTTGCTGGTGAAGAACAGATGAGCATACATTGAAAAGGCGATAATAATAATGTAAACTGTCCAGAAGCTCAAATCAGCTCCCAACCCCACCATTTCAAACACACTACCTACCAACCAACGCGCTGCTCCGGAGTCAAAAAGCGCTAAACCACCTGAGTATGCGCCAGCGCTAAAGATCATCACATGCCAGGGAATATCTGCATCATTCCATTTTAATAAACCAATTTTCGGCAGAAAAACAAAGACAACACCGATCAAAGCAGCCATAACAGCACTGATCTCAAACCCAAACCAGCCCACATGAAAACGATCCGTTGCCCATAGAAAAAGTACAAATAGGAATACTCCAGCAGACTTGCTCTCTGCTAAGGTGAATCCCCCCATTTCATGGAGCATTTTGCGCATGACATCGAAGCCACCTTTGACCTTGGGTTGTTGATCTTCTTTTTTGATGGGGAATAAATATTTAGGTCCCAACCACCACGAGATAGCCATGACGATGATGGTGATAGGAAGCATCCCAAACATCCAGTCAGAATAATAAACTTTCTGATTACCCATCTCAAAAATGAAAGCGGCTGCTACAATGTTACAGGTACTTCCTGTTATGAAACCTGATGAAAAAATACTGATGCCCTGAAGATTTTGCATAAACAGGTTTACACCAAAATTATTGCCATTGCCTGATGTAGAACCATAGATGGAAGATATTACCAACATTACAGGCAAGACCATCACTGTTCTAGCTGTGGTTGCCGGTATAAAAGGTGCCAAAAATAGCTGTAGCACAATAAAAGCGCCGAGAATGGTATAGGAACTATGCCCGAAGCGAATACCAATCCACAAGGCAAAGCGTTTAGCTAATTGGCTTTTTACCAACGTTGAGCTCAAGATAAAAGCGAGGATATTCAACCAAATGACTTCTAAGCCAAATACACCCAGGACCTTTTCTTCTGGCCACCCATTGAAAAAGGTCAACAAACCCATCAACAGAAGCGATGTGGCATAAGTAGGTATCGGTTCCGTCACCCACCAAGTTAACGCCATAGCAAAGGATGCAATGGCTGCCTGAGCTTCCAATGTTAATCCATTGGGCGTCGGCATGAGATAGAGAATCAGAAAGAAGATGATTCCAAGGGGGAATCCAATATAGCGGGTCAGGTTCTCTCCCCGGCTGGACTCCCTTTGAGCCACCACATTCAAATTGGTATCAAAATTTATTTCAGGAGGATTCATTTATTTTCCTGTTTGTACTGTACTGATGTGCCAATCTAATCAAAAAGGTAAGCAGCTTTAAGTCTCCCTACTTCTGACCATTCTGGTTGGTAGTTATTTAATTTGTGTATGAAGCTTGTGCAGCGCTCCATAACTGCAGCATCATATTGTCGTTCTTTAAGAAAGTCATGATCAAAGGAGAATTCTGCAATTCGTAACTCACCCGCTGCAGTTTCAACGATCCAGACACTCATATCCATACGACCATAAAGACCATCACCAAACTCAAGTTTACCTGGTTTCACCATCCATTCATCAACTGTTACGCCTGCAACCATAGATAACTCGGCTTCAGCAGGGATACCAAGTGTGGTGAGGACTGGATAGATTTCTGCAAAACCAGCCAATATGTTTGAGGGCATATCGTCAAGTTGAACTGAATTTGAAACGGCATAGGTGACATCTTCCGCACCATTCTTTGCAGAATAATACACTATGT
>JADHUM010000090.1 GCA_016784545.1 Candidatus Neomarinimicrobiota bacterium | reverse complement strand
AAGAAGCTGGATACCTCTTTTTCACGGATTATTACCGAAATGTTAAGGTGTAAATTAAGGAACCGCCCTGTACGGAACCGTACGCAGGGTGGTGTGAGAGGACGGATAGGGAATTAATCCCTATCCTCCTACTCGATTTCTTTAGGAAAAAGAAACAGGGACAACTAAAATCCGGAAGCGGGGGAATACGACCAGACCGATGTCCCTGTAAAATCATGATAAAAATAGTAGTCAATAGGTCACATGTCAATGATTTATATTGAAATATTTGCAAGAAATTTGCAATTACTTCAATTGAATCTCAAGTAACTCATTTGCATCCTTAAAAATATAATATTTAACAATGATTTGGGATAGTCAACAAGACCTTTAGAGACATGGTCAATTCTCAAGGCCATTTACTGAAGATTTATACCCGTTCATTATGAGCCCTTAGGCAATTCTGCTGAATTATCAGGTTTGAGGATTGAAAAGATGTAAACGGCGAGCAGGGCAATGAGAAATGCTGAAAATCGAACGCTTACCCAATCACCAAACAAATCGACCACTGTAAATAAAGTTCCCGAGATCATACCTGCAATTACACCTGAAGTACTAACTCGTTTCCACCACAATGTGAGTAGTAGGGCAGGACCAAAAGACGCGCCCAGACCACCCCAGGCATAGCTAACCATTTCAAATACAAGGTCAGTTGATTGCCAGGCTAGATAAAACGCCAATAATCCGATCAGGATCGTCAGTACTCGCCCAATGGCAAGCAAGTCGAAGCGATTTTTCAGCTTCTGAAAGAAATTGCCTATGAGATCCTCGGTAAGAACGGTGGTGGAGACCAGCAGCTGGCTATCTGCCGTTGACATCATGGCAGCAATCGCTCCAGAAATAAAAATTCCGGCAATCCAGGGATGCAAAAGATTTTGAGCCATGATGGGCATCAGTTTTTCTGGATCGCTCAGGGAAGCCACACCGGTTAACACCTGGCCATCGTAACTCATACCACTTGCCTGAAGTAGAAAATATCCTGTGAGACCAATAAACATGCTGCCAAAAAAGGCAGGCACCGCCCATGAAATGGCGATGCGGCGGCTGATCTTAATATTCGAGGCTTTATCAATGGCCATAAAGCGCGTGAGGAGATGAGGCTGCCCCATGTATCCCAAACCCCAACTCAACCCGCCTATGGTAGCTGCCAGAGCCGCCATGCCTGCCTGCCCGGCGAACAGGGTACTACCCTCAAATTGAAATTCGACTGCAGAGAGGGCCTGGATTTCAATAAATGCAACTACTGGCAAAATGACCAGGGTTCCAATCATGATGATGCCCTGTACCAAATCAGTCCAGGCCACAGCAAGGAACCCGCCCATCAATGTGTAAAAAACAATAATAACAGCACCTATGAGCATCCCTTGCATATGGGTCACACCAAAAGTGACGTTCAACACTTTACCCGCCCCGGAGAATTGGGCTGCTACATAAAATGTGAAAAAGAAGGTGATGATAAGGGAAGCCAGAATCCTGAGAATGCCTCGCTCATCCCTGAATCGTTTTGCGAAAAGCTCAGGCAGGGTCAGGGCGTTGTATTCTTCAGTCGCCTCTCTCAAACGCTGCGCTATAAAAAACCAGGAAAAAATAATCCCGGAGATACAACCAACGACCGTCCACAGCTCCAATAATCCAGCCACCAGAGCAGCTCCTGGTAATCCCAAAATTAACCATGCAGATTCCCCTGAAGCCCTTTCCGAAAAGGCAATCACCCACGGACCCAGGCGTTGACCACCCAGCGCAAAGTCTTTCATGGATTTTGTGAGGTGTGCAGTATAAAAACCAACTCCCAGGATAAGCATGAGGTAGAGAATAAAACCTAGAGTAACAGGGTCCATGGAGGCGTTCCTTTAGATAAACTAATTTTAGCTGGGCTACGTGGAGCAAGGTAAAACAAACCAGTATATCGGGGAACATAATTTCTGTTGAGTAAATGGCGGGACAATCACATATCAAATGACCATAAAAGCATTATTAGCCTCGTGAAAAAAGACTAAATTCCGCCCTGAATGAACAACTTAAATTCCAGAAAAATATGGCGACTATGTTTCATAATGCTTCTGTTAAGTGTGGCATCAGGATATGGTCAGGTCGATAGTCTGACAGTTTATCCTGAATTTGATAGCCAGTTATTGAAACTGAAGGTGCCTGATGCATTTCAGCGTAGTAGCCTGAAACTTGAAGTGTTCTCTGATTCCTCCTGGCAGCTTTATCGGGGCAACGAAGCCTTGAGCTTTTCACAATCCTTACAGCTGCTGGGTCAGGAGCGTGTTATTGCAGAATATGAATCTCACCTCATCAAAGAAGCTGGATTTTTGAAGGATTTTCGATCAAGACGCGTCTTCGCCATAATCAGCTCAATGGGAGGGGCCGGCTATCTTTCATTTATCTGGAGTAAGGGTTGGGTATATCAAATACCTGGTTATGCTGCCATCATTATTGGCGGTGTACGCTATTTTGAAAGCCGTCAGTTTGAAATTCAAGCGTTGAGAGAGCAGTACTATCTGCAGACTTTAATTAGTCCTGCCAGAGTGCAGACTCTGGTAGATGATTATAATTTTCAACTCTATCAATATTTATCTACAGCAGGAATTCAATTCAGTGATAGCTAAAATCATTTTATCCATCACTCTTTTGTTTGGTGCCTGCCCAGCAGTTCATGCATTCGAAATCTATCATAACCCACCTGAACATTTTCTTCAAGGGGTCCCAGGTCAACTGGAAGTCATTTTACCCCATTATCTAAATGAACCAGATTTTGTGAAACTCTTCATCAAGGAGGATGGTATGGAGGTTTACCAGGAACTGACCTTTTATGAAGTAAGTGGTGCCTGGTACTGCGATATCCCAGCAGCATATATGAGTGGTGATAGTTTATGTTATTATATCGGTGCCTCATTCGGACCTGCTGGTCTTGCTGCATTTCCAGCCGATGATCCAGAGAGGGACCCCTTGAAAGTTCCGCTTCTGAAGTTCATAACAAAAAATCGCAGATTTGAGCCCAAACTCATCCAGGATGTTATCCTGGATCACACAGTCACTCCATGGAAGCCAAAACCCTCAAGACGCTCCAATAATTTCCCTGTATTATATATACCCAAAGCCAACCAGGCATTTGTCGAGAGTGGCTATATCAAAATTGTAGGGAATGAGCAAGCAACCACCGAAGATCTGCTACGATCTATGTTGTATCTTTGCCTCCAGGAAAATGCTGATGCTATCACCAATCTTCGGTATTCACTTCTCTCTTCAAAAGAGGGTATGGATACAGTTGAAGGGCATATAGAATTAGAGGGTGTTTACCTGAGAAGACCACCCAGGAATTGATTAAATCCTGAGAGGTAACAATTGCCTGAAGCGGCGATTCATTCTAGTTTAGGACCCTATGTCATTATGAGAACTATGACATAACATTTCATTAAGAATAATATCACAGGAGTGCAGAATGCCGGGAAAAGACGAAAAACCTCAAGAATCTAAGAGCGTCGAGGAACCTGTCGATTTTGATAATTCAGAAAGTCGCCTGACTTTTCTAAAAGGCCAGCTGAATGATATGCTGGATGGCATCAATAATGTCTATGGACAAGATCTCATGGACGAGCTCCTCAAGCGCCTCGAGAAAACGGTTGAAGATTTCAACAACGAAGTCAGCGGTCTTATTGGTAAACTCAAAGCCGGAAAAATCTTTGAGGAAGATGAGCCAGAAGAAAACGATGACCCCTCAGAAGCAACTGATGAAGATGTTCAAGAGGGTGATGAACCCCAGGAGAAGTCTTTCGAAGACCAAGAGGAAGAAGACTCAGATATTATCGCTCGTATGCGAAAACGCATTACCCACGATTAGTTTCAAAAATAAATCAGTGCCAGCCAGGAATTCAACACCCCCAACTCCTCAGGAAATTGGGGATAGGATTGTGCGGAATCTCGACAAGGTGCGTGGTTTCCTCAAAGTCCTCCAGGATGAAATTCGTGATCCCCAAAAATCAGGTCGTGGGGATAGGAAAGAATGGCAGCATCATGCTGAAAAGCTTGATGCAAATCTTTCTGAACTAAGAAATATTGTTGATGGAGATGATGAGGACATTGACTCATGACAGAATCCATGAGCGATATTGCCAGGTTGATCAAGAGGTTCGATACTGAGCTTCGAAAAGAACTACATACCTCAAGATCAGGTCTTTTTCGAAATGATAGGGGTGAATTATTTATCCGATCCAATGTACCTCTTGGGCAGAGTTATCCCGACGAAGTGATTGGCATATTCGCTGATCCAGCAGATTTGGATTTTTACTACAAAATTTACCTGATGGAAGAAGACTGATATCCCTTCAGTACCGATTGGATTGGATTTTGCATTGGGGATATCAAATCAAAATATGGAAGTATATTTTGGTAACAATTTAATGCGTGATGGAGTGAGGAGTAAAATATGGCTGATAAAATAGTCCGAGTCCCAAAGGCAGTGAACGAGCCAATATTAGAGTACAAGCCTGGATCACAGGAAAAGGCAGAATTATTAAGCATACTAAATAAAATGAAGTCAGAAGTTGTGGAAATCCCTGTCATAATTGGTGGTAAAGAGATATTCACAGGTGAAACCTCAACCAATGTTATGCCCCACAACCACAAGCATGTGCTGGCAAAATATCACATGGCTGGAAGTAAAGAGATTGCTCAAGCTATAGAAGCCTCACAGGAGGCATGGAAAACATGGTCTGTCATGCCCTGGGAATCACGCGTAGCCATCTTTAAGAAAATGGCTGTCCTATTGGCTGGTCCCTACAGGAACATTCTTAATGCTGCCACTATGCTTGGACAAAGCAAGAATGCTTTCCAGGCAGAAATCGATTCTGCCTGTGAGTTGATTGACTTCTTTAATTTCAATGCGGAATATTTACAGGAAATTTATGCCCAACAACCTGGCATTTCTCCAGAAGGAATATGGAATCAGGTCGAGCATCGTCCACTTGAGGGATTTGTATTTGCCGTTACACCTTTTAATTTTACTTCAATTGCTGGCAATTTGCCAACTGCTCCAGCCTTAATGGGAAATGTGACACTCTGGAAACCCGCATCATCTGCTGTATACTCAGGCTATTTTCTGATGAAAATGTTTGAGGAAGCCGGATTGCCAGATGGCGTGATAAATTTCATCCCTGGAAAAGGCTCCGTTGTGGGTCCCCAGGTCATTGAGAGCGAACATCTCGCTGGTATTCATTTTACTGGTTCCACGGCTGTTTTCCAGAATATGTGGAAAACAATCGGAAATAACATTGCAAAGTATAAAACCTATCCTCGCATTGTAGGGGAGACCGGTGGCAAAGATTTTATCGTTGCCCATGAATCCACCGAAATAGACGTATTGAGAACTGCAGTGATTCGAGGATCCTTTGAATATCAGGGACAGAAATGTTCTGCAGCTTCACGGGTTTACATCCCACGTTCCATGTGGGCCGAATTCAAAGAAAGTTATGTTGCAGAAGTTGCCAAAATTAAAGTTGGTGACGTGGAAGATTTTGGGAATTTCATGAATGCTGTCATCGACAGGGGAGCATTTGCTGATATCACTGCATATATTGATTATGCAAGCTCACATAAAGATGCAGAAATCATTACCGGTGGTACCTATGATGATTCTAAGGGATATTTTATTGAACCGACCACCATTGTAACTACTGATCCCCATTTCAAGACGATGGAGGAGGAAATCTTTGGCCCTGTGGTTACCATCTATGTCTACGATGAGACCTGGGAAGATATCCTTGATGTTGTTGATGGTACAAGCCCCTATGCGCTTACTGGAGCTGTTTTGGCAAAGGATAGAGATGCTGTGCAACTGGCCCTTGAGAAATTGCGTCACAGTGCTGGTAATTTCTATATCAATGACAAGCCCACTGGCGCCGTGGTTGGACAGCAGCCTTTTGGTGGAAGTCGGGCATCTGGAACCAACGATAAAGCGGGCTCAATCTTTAATTTGATCCGATGGATATCCCAACGAACCATAAAAGAAAATTTCTTACCACCCACTGAATTTCCATATCCTTTTATGGATAAAGAGTAGAGAGCTAATTACCAGGCGGGGAGTCATATCCCCGCCTGGTTCAAACCAATACATCATTGAAATAATTGTCCGTTTATGAATAGTATTGAACAATTAAGCATCAAAGGCAGGAGTGTTTTACATCGACCTGCCCGGGATTTAAAGCAGGCTCGTGCCACACTGGTGCTTTTGCATGGATATGGTGCAGACGAGTACGACCTCATGGGTCTGGCTTCATACTTTGATCCTGATATCCAAGTGCTTAGCATCAGAGGAAGTGGGCTAACCCCATATGGTGGCGCTTCATGGTTTGATATTGATATGCTCTCTGATGGCAGTCTGAAATTTAACATTGATCAGGCGAAAGTTAGTACGCAGGGTGTGATTGAGATAATTGCACACTTGCAAGAGACTGCGATTATCGCCAATAAACAGATAATTCTAGCTGGATTTAGCCAGGGTGCGACTATTTCAAATCTGATTACCCTGCAGATTCCAGAACGTCTACGTGCCCTGCTAATCATGAGTGGCCGATTGCCAGAAGATATGGCTGAGCTTTCTGGCGATACATCAAGATTTACAAATTTACCTATTTTTGCTGGCCATGGTACTCATGACAATGTCATTCCCATTGAGTATGGTCGTCAGATTGTGTCATTTTGGAGCCCTATTGCAGAGCTGGAACACCATGAATATCCCATGGGTCATGAAATTTCCCAGCCAGAGCTTGAACACATCCAGATGTGGCTCAAAAAAGTTCTATCCCGGACCTAAATACTTCTGATTAATCTCCTACGAACACCACACTGAGAATTAGGCAGGTGCTCTTGGAGGGATGAAAAGGCCTGTGAAATCAATACAGAAGTAAATAGTCGCCACATAAAAATTAAACTTGGTATTTATATTGTCACCATTGCATATATATGGCGTCTATAGCTACAGGAGGAAACATGAAATACAAAATTACTGGCATTTTATTGATGATTGGAATATTCATGGTTGCAGGATGTGACAAATTCGGTGCGAAAGATAGTACACCGGTAGATGTTTCAGGAAAAATTCAGGGTGGTTATCGCCACCTTCCCATAAGTATGAAGGCTGATACAACCAGACTGGTTGTGTATCGTGGCGATTATGTAAAGTTCTATGTTGACGATCAAGGGCAATCTCAGGTAGAATATCCACTAAATATCCCACAATTGGGTGTGAGTGCAGTGTTGAAAGATAACACACTTGAACAGCCCTTTTTCAAAATGAAAACACCTGGGACTTACGCTTTTACAATCGGTGACAAGGTGGGTACCATCGACGTAGTAGAATTGCGTCAATCCAATTATACTGAACTGAGTGCTGAGGAAGCCTGGAAGATGTTGTTAAAGAATCCACCTCTGCTTCTGGATGTGCGTACCAAGAACGAATTTAGCAGAGGGTATATCAAGGGAGCAGTACTGATCCCATTGCAGGATCTTCAAGCAAGAGCTGGTGAATTAGAACAATATCAGAATCAACCCATTTTGATCTATTGTGCAACAGGTAATCGCAGTACTACAGCTTCTAAAATTCTCCTGGATCAGGGGTACAAGAATGTGATGAATATGCGAATGGGAATTATGGCCTGGGCCAGCAAAGGTTACAATATCCAGTTTCAATAAAATATATGCTTGCACGACAAAGAGGCTGTCCCAAAAGGGCAGCCTCAGATCGTTGAGAAACCCGTCATTATTGGCGGGTTTTTTGTTTTTAGCAATTTTAGGTGACTTTCGCAGGAAAGTTTGATTTGGGTATATCGATTGGTATGGACTTGCTCAGATGGCGTTGTTTTGCGAAAATAGAGG
>JADHUM010000089.1 GCA_016784545.1 Candidatus Neomarinimicrobiota bacterium | reverse complement strand
ATCTCCTCGTATTTTCTTTTTCCGACCTAGAACGAAAGGTCTATTGAAAAGCGTTGTACTGTTCCCAGTAAGCCCCAGGCTGACCAGGCATAATTAAAACCGACTTGCATTGAATTGCCAATTTGAGGTGCAAGTCCAAATCCAGCGGACAAACCATTTTCCGTATGGTCGTCAAATAATGATTGATACCCCATACGAGCCACGATCATACGACCCACAGCCCATTCCACTCCCAGATCAACTGATTCCACACTATTACTGGGGTGATTCAGGTCTGCAGCCAAAGTTACATATTGTCCCTTAAATGGAGCAAATGAATATGCCAGGCCAAAGCGAAAAAGCAGGGGTAGAGGAAACCGATCTGTTTCCAGCAAAACATTCAGACGATCATTTGAATAATGGGTCTCATCTGCGTCAAAGGGGCGTCTTAGATCCCGACCGGTCATTTGTAATTCTGAACCATAATTGGCAATGGTGGTACCGATTCTGAGACCTTCAATCTGAGTATTATAAAGGACACCCACATCAATGGCAAAGGCACTGGCTGACTCATGCCAGAGTTGTTGCAGGATATATTTGGTCGTTAATCCAAAAGAAAATTTATCCGTGATTGTTGCCGCAACTGTGGCAGCCAGAGCCATATCAGAAGCGGCATAGAATTCACCCGTTCCTTCAGGTAGTTGGATGGTTCTCACGGGTTGCTTATCTACATAATTCAGGACATTCATGCTCAGACCAATCGCAAAACGTCCTCCCATGGGAATCACGGCTCCAAAATATTCATGTGCCGTTCCCGCCAGCCATTCAGTATAGTTGGCAGTAATAGATACTTTCTTCAACTGTGTGATCCCGGCAGGATTCCAGTACAGGGCGGATACATCATTGGCAATTGCCGTGAAAGCACCACCCATAGCCTGAGAGTTTGCACCGACACCAATTTCTAGAAAAGCTGCCGCCGACGTTCCTACATTGGAAACTTCCTCATTATAATTCACAGCACTGAAGGATTCCTCATCAGTCTGTGAAAAGAGGGTCACGCAAAACATGCTCAAGAGCAGGATCAATCTGTTTGCAGTTTTATTTATTTTCATCACCGGCACCTATTGCTTCATTTGGGAATATTTGATTCACCCTATTTGATCAGGGCAAATTTTCCAACTTTGCTCCCTACCCCATCTGCCTCTACATGGAAAATGTACATACCAAAAGAAACACTGAGTCCATCTTCTGAAATCAGGTCCCAGGGTTCACTTCCTTTGGTCATCGTACTGGAATGCTCCAGCGTTCTTACCAATTTGCCACTCATGGTATAAATCCTGATGGTACACTCCTGGGGAAGATTGACAAAATCAACACGTCGTTCACCGCGACCACTTGCATAAAAAAGAGGCTTTTCCCAGCTGGCATTAACCACATATGGATCTGGGACGACATATATATTGTCCATATCGGCAGTCTCTTTGACTGGATCCATGCTGGAGGCACGAGATGTAAACCTCAATGTATCATCTGAATTGAAGGGCTTGCTAACCGTGAGAGAGTATACGTCTCCAGGTTGAGGAATGCGGACATTCGTCTGGGAAGAGTCATTTCTGAAGTAGAACTCCCAGGCCGTATTGTATAAAAAGCCTCGCGGGTTGAGGACGACATTAATTCGATCTCCCCCATTGAGTGTACTATCTTTATTAATAGCTTCAGAAAACTCAAATGGAACCTTCTCGTTGCGTGTCGTATTCCAGAGTTGAAAGTTTACAGGCGTCCTTAAAAATGGCAGTGCATTGTATGATGTGTCCATAAGTGCATGGCCTACCCGAATTTCATAGTCTTCGGGGACAGGAATTGATTTTGATGACCATAATAATTGTGTTTCTACAGGGATATTGCTATTCCCTACGAGCCATTCAGAATGCATCACTTCAGCGGAATCATTTTCAAACTGCAGCTGCATGCCCCTGACTATCTCACTGCTAATGACGAATTCATCGTAAGGGATCACTTCATAGATCACCCTGTCAGAGGTCACATCCTTCACAGACACACTGGATGTATAGCGTCCCAGAGTTGTATCGGTGAAGGTGATTTCATAATTATGATTTTCTTCAATACTGTCAGGTATGATCACATTTACCTGGAAATCTCCAGTAGCCAGACCCTGATGCTGTATATCAGTCAGATGTCCAGCCGTGTAACCGGCGCTGGGTGCGTTGGGCACCACCACAGCACAGTTTCCATCGATAAATTTAACCTGGCCAACTGAATTGGTCTGAATGATTTTGGTACATTCAACGGGGGCAATGGGAGCCAACAATTCTACATCTACGATACCCCTGTCAAAGAAATCTTCATCATAGCCCTTGTCGTATGAGCAAACTGCATAGTAGTAGGTGCGACCATTCTGTACATCTGTATCCTCGTAGAAGTACACAAGATCAGTATTACTACCCGTGTAGAAGTGCGCTCCTGTCCCGGTAATTTCTACAGGATGGGGACCTTCAAGCTCGTCCACCAGATCATACTGTGCCAGGGGTTTCCAGAAAATAGGACTCCCAAAGGCATCGGTGACTGTCTTGATCTCGTTGAATGAAGGGTCTGTGGACCGATATATCAAGTAACCCTCAAAATCTTTTCCATAGATAGGATCAATGGATTTTTCAGCGGAATGATCCCATTTCAAGACAACCTTTCCGTCGCCAGCAACAGCAGTCACCACGGGCTTCAAGGGTGGTTTTGCAAAATTGTAATCAGCATCATAAATCCGCTGCATGGTTCGCTTATTGCGAAAGATATCCTGTTCATCGGTTCCAAATAGATTGGCGATGGCAAATTTCCGGGTTTCGTTTTTCGGTAAACCGAAATATCCAGAACCATACATAAAAGCCAGGTTCGCCGGATCAACATAAGTAAACAGGTCCGGAGTCATTTGATTAAAGGTTCGATCGTCATATTGGAGAGATTGTGGTTCAAGCAGAATTACACTGGTCAAACCGATCTGATCAGATTCATCATTGTCCTGCTGCCCAAAGTTAGGTTCACCTGGATCGGGAACACCATTAGCTTCTGATCCATCAGCATCAGGACCGACATAGTCTTGATCATAGGGACCGATACCGTCATTCCCGACGTCATCCAGTATGGCTTCGCCCATATCCCAGAATCCGTTTACATTAAAATCTTCATAAATGCGCCAGTCACCATCCTCGTCACCACTCCAGTGTTCCTTGGGATCACCATAATTACCAATGGGTCCCATAATGAAATCACCACGATCATTATCCTGACGTTCGTCAACCAGACCGTTCTCATCATCATCTATACCATTTAGTGGATCCCCAGGACTCTCCAGGAAAGCGTATCCAAAATAACCTAACCCGGGGATACCTCGATTGTCAATGCCATCAAAGTCCCAGCAGTAGGTAATATCATCAAACTGATCGAATCTGGCATAATCCGGATTGTCGTTGGTGCCACCGACCATGGCATCCACATACATGCCAAAGACGACGGTCTCAAGGTCCTTGTCACTCACATTGGCAATATCATAACGGACAATCAGGATGTCTTCAGCTTCTACTGCAGCCCATTCATAACCACGGACCTTAACTTCAAGACCCAGGCCTCTGCATCCGTCTGGATACCCTGAAGAATCCACGCTACTGCCAATAAAGGGGAAATAGTCGAACTCATCGTTATCCCGATCATCCATGACGTAATAACTTTCCTGATCAGCCCGTGTGTAAGCGCCAAACTCCCCATTCCAGAGGCCATCTCGACTCCCCTCAAGTCCGGGATAATCATGAGGCCAAATCATGGGCCAGGTCTCTGGCTTGTGACTCATGGCAGGATATTCATCTACGTTTTCCGGACCCGCATTGAAATAATTCTCGAGAGGCTGCCAGTTCCAGAGATGTGATCCATCCGGTGAAATATCATGACTGGTGGGGTGGGAATAGCTTTCAGAGCAAATCTTTACAAATTCACCATTAACATCTTCGACTTCTGCTGCGGCGATCATAATGAATTCAAAACCATAGACCATACCTGAGCCTTTGGGCCACTCCATGCGGGGATTTTCATAGCGATCACCGAGATTCCCAAAATTCGAAAAACGGGTATAGACCAGGTTTCCGTCATGAATTCCGGTTCGTCGATCCTGGGCGCCTGCAAACACAATACTTTGGGCCATGAGCACCAATAAGATGACCTGAAGCGTCCGAATGTAAAAATAGCGGTTCATGTATATTCCTCTTTACCTAAAACTGGATTTCAATACCCAGCAGGACTCTGCGTGGTTCAGAATAATAGTCGGGTCGTAGGTCAACTTCCTGGGCGGTAAAATTTGGATTCTGTGACAACACATAGGCTGCCGGAATGGTACGGTAGGGAGCCTCTGAATTTCCGGTACTGGCATAGACGTACCGCTGATTCAGCTGATCTGTGAGATTGAAGACTTTGCAATACAATTTCATTTTGACTTTGTCAACCCTGACCGTTTTATAAAGATTCAAATCAAAGTTAAAGCTGGCAGGTTTGCGATCACTGTTTTCAAACTGCGTATCCAGAGCGGAACCGGGACTGGAGGGTGTATAGGGTTGTCCCGTGGCAAACCGACCAATGAGACCCAGGTTAACTCCCCCAGGTTTCCCAACTGTGAGTGAGGTGTTCAGCGTATGGGTTTGATCCCAATCTAGCGGCAGGACCTGTTTCTCAACTTCTTTGTTGTCATTATAGTCATTAAAAACAGCATTGGGATCAGACGCGTTGCCTTTGGCAACCTGGTAAGTATAATCTATACTGCCGGCAAACAGATCAGAATAAAGCTTGTTCAAGGTGAGGGTAATCCCCCTGACATTTCCATAATCTCTGTTGATGTATCGGGCATATACCTTTTCATCAATCGTACTGATAATTTCCTGACTCAAGAGGTTACTGATATCCTTGTAGTACATGGTAAGCTCCAGGCCATACACAGGACTAAGCTGCTGCTGTATACCCATCTCATAGCCAATGGTCTTTTCCGGTTTCAGGTTCACATTGCCCATGGTCGTCTGCAAACCACCCAGCTGGATCTCATACTCATAATTATCATAGATCGCATTAAATCTGGGTAGTTGAAAAAAGTGACCGTATGAGACATGGATAACGCCATTATCAGAAATGGGGTAGGCCAGCCCAAAACGTGGGCTTAGCTGTGAGCGGGTGACTCCGGCTTTCAATTCGGAGTCCAGGCGGATACCATTATCGGTATCGGTTTCAGCGCGAAGATTCACAGGCAGCAGGGCATTGGGATCCCAATAGTCATACCTCAGACCTGCATTGACGATAATGTCGTCATATTCGAATACATTCTGGATATAGGTTGATCCCTCAAGAGGTTTGACATTATAGGCATCATAACCAGAGGTGTTCTGGGCGGGCAAGCGCAAGATCGGTTCTTCATAGAGCGAGCCTTCCGCAACGGTGGTTAGCGAATAATAATCTAGATCATGTCTTTTAATTTCGGCACCGAATTTCATCTGGCTGGACTGGCTGAGTTGTGTGGTCAGGTCAAATTTAGCGGAGAGTGCTGAACGCACGATATCATATCTTCCATTTTGTGTCCCACCAAAACTGAAGCTTTCGTCAGAATAGGGACTTGAGCGATAGCGCTGGTCCAGTGGATCCTCAAAGAGGTAAGCCTGTGTGTGTTTTGAATAATTAGAAAAATTAATGGTATAAAAGCTTTTGTTTGACAGCACATGATTGAGACTGACTATATGATTATAGCTCTCATCATACCAGGTGCGAATGCCCTCAGGTGAATACCTGCGGCCGTCGCTATAAGACTTGCCCATGGCAGTGGTATAAAACATGGAGTAGCGTAGCTTGATGGAGGGTGAAATATTGGTACTTATTTTTGCATAGAATGAAACCTTTGAATCACCATCAATGGGAACATAGGCACCATCACCGGTCTGGAGTGAATCCGGCACCTTTATGCCGTAACTCCGTTCTTCCTGAGTTTGTGTGCTTTGAGCCTCGTTGATATAGTTTTGAATGGGGACCGTATCATCGATTAGGGCCTGGTTTTTTCCATACAACCAACCTTCAGTAGTTTTATAACGTAGCGATGAATAAAAGGACCCTTCTGGTAAAAAGGAAATGGGGCCTTGAAGGCTAAGTGCCACATTCTTCTCGTTTAGATTAACTGTTTTAATATTCCAGAAGATTTGGTCTGCTGTGGAAACATGATCGCCAGTGGAAAATGATAGATTCCCTGAGAATTTTTGCGCCCCCTCCTTGGTAACCACGTTGACAATTCCCGATTGGGCTTGTCCGTATTCTGCATTAAATGTTCCGCTAATGACCTGTAATTCTTGAACCCAACTGTTTTCCAGACCTATGGAACTTCCTCCATTGTACTGATCCGTTATTGGAACCCCATCAATGAGATAGGCGATCTCACCGCCACGACCACCGCGAATATGAAAGCTTCCTCCAGCATCCTGGACCACACCAGCCTGTAGCTGGATCAGATCGCTTACTTCCTGAACAGGCATGGCTGCAATCTTTTCAGATGAGACATATGCCGTGGTATTGGTGCGTCCTTTTTCAATGACGACGCGTTTACTGACCACAACGACCTCTTCACCTTTGATGATTTCCAGACCCAGTTCAATATTCTTGATTGTAGAGAGATCAATATTGACGTGGATGTCTTGGATGATGGTTTTTTTATAGCCTATATATGAACAGACCAGGGTATAAGAGCCAGGCCGGACACCAATTATAAAGTACTCACCGCTGAGATCCGTCATTGATCCCATGCCTGTGTCTTCCAGATAGACATTTGCACCAATGATTGGTTCTCCTGTCACCTCATCTGTTACCTTACCTAGAATTTTGCCTGTTGTCCCGGCTACCACGAAGCTACCGAGTAGCATGAGCAGAACTATTCTATAGATCATCAGCTTACTATGCATACACATTCCTTGTTTGCAATCCACATCGTCTGGCAACACCCAAAAACCGTTTTATTTGAAAGCAGGTAAACAGAGCACCCAAATCTAACAAAAGGTAGTTTGGCTCATGCAATTTTTCCACCAACGTAATCAATTTTTTAAATTCTGAATAAATATTCATTAATATTGATTCTGCTATAAGATTGCACATTTATTTGTCGAAAGTCAATAAGAAATTTAGGAATACATGTACTTGTTTATTGATGTATATACATTGGGATGCAGCCAATCTAAAATTGAAAAAATCATTATATCAAATTAAATATCTTGCATATATATTCAATATTACACACATTCGGACGTTTTTGGGCCAGTAATAGACCAGTGCCTTATCACAAACTTCAGGGAGATTCATGTGGCAAATAAACAGTCAATAAAAGAAGAGCTGCTGATCCTGGTTGCTTCTCTGTATTATATGGAAAATCTTGGCCAGGCCAAAGTGGCGCAACTTGCCGGTATCTCGCAGGCCAATGTTTCGCGACTACTCAGTGAAGCTCGAAAACGAGGCATCGTTACCATCAATGTCAAACCCTTCTCACCTCGCAATGAATTCCTTGAAAAACAGCTCATTGATAAATTTGACTTGAACCACGCCATCGTCATCAATTCTTCTGCCCACAGGAACCCGGTTCAACAGCGACAAGCTATTGGCTATTTTGCCGCTCCATATGTCAGCGAGATGATAAAAGTAAATCATACGGTTTGCCTGGCTGCAGGAAGGCATATTCAGGCACTTGTAGAAAACATGAAAGCTGTTTCTGCCCACTCAAATGTGGTTTTTATCCAGGCCATGGGCCACATTCGAAGTGATATTCATGATGACGACGCCTTCGAAATTACACGGAAGATGGCAAAACTCTGGAACGGGTCATCACGCAGTATCCAGGCGCCGGCCATTACCCAGGATCTGGATACCTATAAGGCCTTCACATCACACCGCCAGATCAAATCTATCATCAATCAGATGGATTCTGCTGACCTGGCCATTATTGGTGTAGGCATTAGCTCTGACTCAGTTTTCCTGGACCGGG
>JADHUM010000088.1 GCA_016784545.1 Candidatus Neomarinimicrobiota bacterium | reverse complement strand
AGGGGAATTTACTCTCAATGTGATGTTGAAAGGTGAAATGCACTATATGGGTCTCTATTATGAATATCATTTCTATGATACCTACATCAAGGACCGAGAGCAACGTCTGGGTTCCCTGGGATTAAGGATACTCTTCTAGTAATGCTGAAAATAAAAAACCATTTGAAGCATCTGCTTCTTCTCTTCTTCTTGGTATCAGCTTCCTCGGTACAGGCAGGACCAGATCTTGTCATGGCCACCCAGGGGTATATTCTAATTGCACCGCATGCCCACGGTTTTGATCGGACTGCAAGCACCAATGCAGGCTACCGGGTAGATTTGACAGCCCTAACAGACCTGATACGCTGGAATCAGATGTATTTTAGTTTTCTGACCACGAATAAAACCCTGATTTCCAATTCACCTGAAGTTGGCGGTTTTGGCCTGGATATGTTGATTTATACCCTGAGCCCTGATTTCAGATATGAATTCAATAATTGGATGCTGCGTGTTGCTTATCTTCATGAATCCCTTCACAGTGTAAGTCGCGCGACACTTGGTCGTACCGTCTGGATGAATAGTCTCCAATTATCGGTGGGGAGTAAGGGCTCGAATTACCTCTACATATGGGAGGAGTATAAAAAGAACAGGGATAAGTTCCTGAATCATCTGGATGGCCGAGCCTATGTTGGAATTTTTCGCCGGGGTGATGGAACGATCTGGACGTCCCGCAACCATGATTATAAAATGAAGCTTGGTGGACGTGTCCGTTTTCAGGTCGGCTCGTTCAATAAATGGGCGTATTTTGTTGGTTCAGACCTCACCGGTTGGTTGAGGGAAAGTGGTGACTGGGAAGGCAAGGGGCTGGTGAGATTTAATGTTTTCAGAAAAGGATTGAAAAATTTCGCAGGCGTCTATTATGCCTACAATTTTTATGACACATTTCGACCGGATAATGAGCAATACCTGGGCTCCCTGGGTTTGCAGGTCATTTTTTAAGCAACCGGATCTACATGTATAAATCCATCTTAGCTGTTATACTATTCAGCTCACTAGTGATAAATGCCAATGGTTCAGATGTGTCGACACATCAAAATCCACAGTTCAGCTTTAGCTATTGGAATGATAATTTTGGTTTACAAAAGCAGCTGGAAGGAGTTGTTCCTCCTGGTGATGATGATTTCATGACTGCAAGCTGGAGATTTGAAGTAGGGCTTGGTGATAATATTCTCTGGCGCAGCCTGGAAGTGTATTATGCCATCTTTACAAATAGAGTGGCCAATAACAGGTTTGATTTAGTGGCAGGTCGCTATTCTCAAGAATTCAGACGAGGTCCCTGGCTCTTTAAAATTAGCGGTGGCCTGCTGGTGAGAGGCTCCCTGGGAGGTGCTTGGCTTCAAAACCAGTTCCATGCCTCACAGGGATATGGAGAAGTCGATTTACCTTACTTGTCTCAGAATCGTGTTGGTGGACTGTTGTATGCCAGAGCTGCTTATGAAGTTTTGTCTCACAAAAACAACTCTATTCAAGCATACTCAACGACTGCTTTGCGACTGGGGGCAGGGCCAACAAACTTCCGCATGGGTGTAGAAGGTGCCAGAATCTTCAGCAATGACAGGTTACCCCTTAGGGGCTCTGTAACCCTACGATTGGGTTATGCTCACTACCTGCGACCCTCTGCTGTTATGGAGCCGCACTTTAATTACGGTCCGGTGGCAGGATTACAGGTGGGGTCAGTCTATAAAGAGAGGGTGGGTCTCGCTTTCTGGTTTACAGAAAATCAATACGGTTTGTCTGATCCACATTATGGGATCACTTTGAGTTATCGAAACGGAGGACTCCGCCTGCCACAGTTTCACAGCGTAATGTTTCCTTGACCCCTGCTGGGTTTCATAGAAATCAGTGCAACGATATGGATGGGTAATTTTTATCTTACTATAAGTAAATTATTATTAGGAATTTGGGCACAAAGTTAGTAGTAAATCACAATATGATGAAAAAGACACCAAAAAAGCCAATTGAAGTTATCGGGTGGAGAGAGTGGGTCGGGTTGCCTGACTTTGGAATCAAATCCATCAAAGTAAAAGTTGATACTGGTGCCCGATCATCCTCATTGCATGTATTTGATTTACACCGTTTTGAACGTGCTGAGAAGACATGGGTGAGCTTCAAGATACACCCAGCACAACGAAAATCAGACCGAACTGTTGAAGCGGAGGCTGAAGTGCTGGAGTTTCGAAATGTCCGCAGTTCCAACGGTAAATCCGCCAGCCGCCCAGTTATCATCACTCAAGTTGAGTTACTTGGAAAAAGCTGTCCTGTGGAATTAACACTGGCGAGTCGGGATAATATGGGTTTTAGAATGCTGTTGGGGCGTGAGGCATTTCGAGGTCGTTTTCTCGTTGATGCCGGTAATTCATACTATGGTGGCAAACCCTTACGCAAAAAGAAAAAAATAAATCTTCCCAAAAGAAGAAGGAATAAGGAATAATTATGAAATTAGGAATACTATCTGTCAGCCCAGGCTGCTATAGCACACGTCGTTTACGTGAGGCAGCAGTTCAAAGAGGCCATACTGTCAAAGTGTTAAATACGGTTAAGTTTGCCATCGATCTTGAGGAAGGGCATCCAGATCTATATTTCCGTCAGAAGCAACTGTCCGCGTATGATGCAGTTCTCCCAAGGATAGGTGCTTCAATTACCTATTTTGGGACAGCAGTTGTCCGACAGTTTGAACAAATGGATGTATTTTGTGCCAATCCCTCGGCTGGTATTGCCACATCACGGGACAAACTGAGAAGCTTGCAAGTTTTGAGTCGTCACCACATAGGCATACCCCAGACGACCTTTGTCAAAGATAAAAAAGATGTGTTGCCAGCTATTCATCGCGTTGGAGGTGCTCCAGTTGTGATCAAATTGTTGGAGGGAACACAAGGTATTGGTGTACTCTTAGCTGAGACCATCAGCGCTGCAGAAGCAATCATTGAGATGCTCCAAAGTCAAAAACAGAATGTGTTGATCCAGAAGTTTGTTGCTGAGAGCAGGGGCAAAGATATTCGGGCATTTGTTGTTGGGAATCGTGTTGTAGCAGCCATGCGCAGGGTTGCGCAGGGTCAGGAATTCCGCAGCAATGTTCATCGAGGTGGACGCACCGAGCAGGTTGTTCTCAATGAGGAATATCATGAAACTGCAGTACGTGCAGCCCAGATTATGGGACTTCGAGTAGCAGGTGTGGATTTACTGGAAAGCAATGATGGACCTCAGATCATGGAGGTCAATTCGTCTCCTGGTTTAGAAGGAATAGAGGGATGTACCCAGTTGGATATCGCAGGTGCAATCATAGACCATATTGCAGCTCAGGTCAACTTCCCAGATCTTGATATACGCCAGCGATTAACAGTGAGCAAAGGATATGGTGTTACAGAATTAATAATCCATAAAGGGTCAGAGTATGTGGGTAAAACGATCACCGAATCTGGCTTGAGAGAGAAGGATATTAATGTTTTAACACTCTACCGCGGCATCACCGTCATCCCAAATCCCAAGGCGAGTCGAGTATTGGAGCCTGAAGACCGCTTGCTTTGCTTCGGCAAGCTAGAGCTCATGCGGCACCTTGTTCCAGAGAAGACCAGGCAGAAGAGACGCAAAAATGTAAAAACCCTGCCTGACTTACCGGCGGCGGAAGAAGTCTTAAAGTCTGCAGAAGAGCTGGCTAAAGAAGCACCGGCACCTTTGGAGATTATTGGAAATGACTAGCACAAGAGAACGTAAACCAATTGGTGAGTGGTTCGGTGAAACCATTGCTCCCGGTGAGGAGCGTGATGTGTTTCTTAATGTTGGTGAAAGCTATAGCAGCTCGACGGTCACAATTCCAATCCATATCAGACGGGCAAAACTTGATGGCCCCGTAGTATTTATCACCGCTGCTTTGCATGGTGATGAAATTAATGGAACCGGTGCGGTTCGACATATCATTCAGGATCCTGATTTTGAACTGCTTAAAGGCTCGCTCATTCTGGTTCCCGTCCTAAATATTTTAGCCTTTGATAGACACTCCAGATATCTACCAGATCGGCGAGATCTGAATCGCTGTTTCCCAGGATCTTCTGGCGGTAGCCAGGCCAGTCGATTGGCGCATAAGATTTTTAATGAAATTGTTACCAGGAGTGATTTTGGCATTGATCTCCATACTGCATCTATTCGCCGAACTAATTACCCCAATGTGAGAGGGGATATGACCAACCCCAAGGTTCGCAGGTTGGCCAAGTCATTTGGCTCAGATCTCATTCTCAATGGGGTTGGTCCTACTGGCGGATTTCGTCGTGAGGCGTGCAAAGCAGGATGCCCGACCATTATTATGGAGGGTGGAGAGATATGGAAAGTAGAACCAAGTATCGTTGAGACCGCTGTCAAAGGGATAAAAAATGTACTCCGCAGCCTGGGTATGATCGACATACCTGCTGAGCGGCCCAGCTATCAGATTGTGGTTGAGAAATCAAAATGGATACGTGCCGAGCATGGTGGATTCCTACAATTTCACATCAAACCGGGTGATATGGTTACAAAGGATCAAGCCCTGGTCACAAATACCACTTTACTGGGGGATGATCAGAATATTTTATACGCTCCTTTTGATGGTGTTGTTGTAGGAATGACCAGCTTACCTGCCGTGAGTCCGGGTGAACCCATATGCAATTTGGCAAAACTTCCCAAAGGTTACGATCCCACAGATCTGGAGAAAATCAGGTCTGATGATGATGGTCTCGAGCAGTGGGTTTCTGAAGAGCTTGCCTCTAGTGTGCTGGTTGTAGAGGCACCTGATGATAATCCAACATCAGAAGCGTAAGCTCTGGCTGTCAACTTATGGGTGATGGAACAGGGCCAGGACTAGTACGATTTGATCCGTGGGAACTTGACCTGGCCAAAAGTGATTGATCCGAACAATTTATAGGAGATGGGACATCTAATGGACCTGCAAACATTTTTGATTATTGGTGCCATATTGATATCAGCGTTTATAGCCATCAGGCTGTTGCGCTTCTTTCTAAGCCGTTATCTGGATCGTGCATCCGAAAAGTTAAAGGTGGACCCAACCAACTATAAGTTTTTCAAGAATATACTTTCAGCAGCGATCTATGTCCTGGCATTAGGACTCAGCATTTATATGATTCCATCCCTACGCACGCTAGCTGTGGGTTTGCTGGCAGGCGCGGGAATCTTTGCGGCCATTGTTGGGTTCGCTTCCCAGGCAGCCTTTGCGAACATGATCAGTGGTGTTTTCATCGTCATCTTCAAACCACTCTCAGTCCATGATGTGGTCAAGATCGGATCGCTCTATCACGGTATTGTGGAGGACATCACCCTGAGGCATACCGTGATCAGAGATTTTGAGAACCGCCGCATCGTGATCCCCAATTCGGTAATGAGTAGTGAGACCATTATCAATTCCAACATGGGAGACATACGGATCAGACGACATATTGATTTAGGCATCAGTTATGACTCCGATGTGGATCTGGCAATCAGGATCATTCAAGAGGAAGCAGTTGCCCACTCCTCGAGTCTGGATGTGCGTACTCCTGAAGAGATAGAAGGAGGGGTTCCACAAGTGATAGTGAGGGTGCTAGGTTTTGGGGATTCAGCGGTTTTGCTGAAGGCATATGTCTGGGCCGAGAATCAGATTGCTGCCTTCGAAATGCATTGTGATCTCAACAAAGCCATTAAGAAGCGCTTTGATGCCGAGGGCATTGAGATTCCATTCCCTTATCGTACACTGGTGTTCAAAAATGATATTCCCAATCTCGGTAAAACGCAAATAGATAGTCAGCCAGGGGAAGTGTAACTGCGGTGAAGATGCAGCGATTGAGAAATTATTTTTAAATCGTCTATTTTACAGAGTTCCCCACAACTATCTCAACGCGTCTGTTTTGTGCCCTACCTTCAGCCATACTATTGCTGGCAATAGGTCGATGTTCCCCGTAGGCTACTGCTCCCAGAAGTTCGGGATCCAGCCTGCTATTTTTCTCAAAATAATGTAAGACGTTAAGCGCTCTTGCTGCTGAGAGTTCCCAATTGCTAGCGTATTTCCAACGATAACCGGAAGCTATTGGTACGTTGTCACAATGACCCTCAATCAAGATTTCTCGATCAGGGTATTTCCTCAGTGATTCTATCACTTCGGCCATGTAGAGCTGACCCCTTTCGCTGAGCTCAGCGCTGCCACCCTTGAAAACAACAGCATTGGTGAGAACAATTCTGTTTCCAATAACAAATTGATTTTTCTCAGATGCTTTCAGGCGTTCAATCTCATTTAAATAGTTCTGCTTTTTTTGCTGCTCAAGCTTCAGTGTCTCTTTCAACTCACCCTGCTTGGAACTCAATTCGTTGGACACTTTTTTTTCAGTTTCCAGACGCTTCTCAAGCTGATCCAATTCGGTACGGAGACGCTCAAGCTCAGCGTCCTTCTCCTGGACCAAAGCACTACTACCTCCAGCACATCCCATCATTAAGACAGTCAACGTCACAATTCCACACATTTGAAAAATTTTAGTTACTTTCATAATACATACCCTTACTGGTGATTGTTTCTATCAATTAATCATTACCGGGTCTGATGAAGACCCACCTGCAAAATATTTACATGAATCCTTCCTGGTGTCCTCCTATGAAAGAGAGTCATACAGTTAATTCTCTTCCGATGCGATTTTATGGAGGTGTACATCACGCTGCGGGAATGGAATCTCAATTCCATTTTCCTTAAGCGTATCCCAGATGCGAAACAAGGCATCACTTTGGATGTTTGTCGTCCCATTTTTAGGGTCATCTATCCAGAATCTGAGCTCCAAATCAATAGAGCTATCTCCAAAACCTGTCATGAGGCACATGGGAGGCGGTGTCTTGAGTACTCTGGGGACATCATTCATTGCTTCAATTACCAGAGCACGTACCTCGTGTGGATTCGATTTGTAAGCCACCCCAAAGGGAACTTTCAAGCGGATCCTTTTATCAGAGTAGGACCAGTTAATCACCTGCTGTGTAATTAAATCCTCGTTTGGAATCAAGTATTCGTGCCCGTCACGGGTTACAACGCTTACATAGCGGCTCTTTAGGCTGGAAATCCACCCATATACTTCACCAATCTGCACCACATCACCTGGCTTGATAGATCTGTCAGAAAGGAGAATAATACCGCTAAGCAGGTTGGAAGACACCTTTTGCAGACCAAATCCAATACCAACACCAAGGGCACCACCAAAAACAGCCAGGGCTGTCAGATCCACTCCAATGCTGTCCAGGACAATGAGGGCGATCAAGAAATAAATCGAAAACCTGATCGTTTTGCTGATAAGTACATGAGAAGAGGCAGAGAGTTGGTCAAATCGGCTGATTTGTTTATCAAAATATCCACCAAACCATTTACTAAGACGGAGTGCTATGACGAGAAAAATTATCGCTTTAAGGGTGGCTAAAACCGTAATATGCACTTCCCCCAGATGGAATCCGATCTTATCCAAAAATTCAATCATTGGCGTGAGAATGCCAAGAATACTCAGAGCTGCCAGTCCCCAGGCTGTCATTGAGACAAATCCAGCCCAAAATTTATCGAGGATAGTTACAGAGATGATTTGGATAATCACCCAAACCAGAAGCAGGGTTAAGACCAGATTAAGAAAGAGATGGGGGATTTCAAGCTGCCGGTAGATAAGGACAGCAACCCACAAGAATAGAACTTGTTGAATGCCAGCAATCTGATTCAGGATGGTTTCAAGGAATTTTGAGATGGCAATTTTTGACCCATCATACGTACTCAAACGCTTCTGTAAAACTGGTTGAAGACGCTTGCTGATTAAAAGACTTACCCCCAAAACCAGAACAATGATCAATAATTGCACCAGGTTTGTCCAGATCAGAATATGATCAAGGAACCAGGCGTAAATTTGATTCATCAGGTCAGTAATAGTTTGTGTATCGAAATTATTCATCGCTTACTCGAATTTGGAGGGAGAGAAGGATCATCCCGCTTTGAATTTTGGTCCAGTTCTTCATTCTGATTATCGAGTTGATCTTCCTTGAAAGCTTCAACCGCTTCACGGTGAGCAATTTCACCGTGAAACCCTTTGATGCGGGTATCCAGTTCCTCAACGCGTTTCTGTTTCGAATAAAGCACAAGGGTGTCTCCTGAATTTATGATCTCATACGCTCGTGGTGCACCCCGATATGACCCATCTTGTCTGTGAATGCCGAGAATGAGGACGCCTTCCGCAGAAAGAGCCGAGTCCTTTAAGCTTTTACCTGCCAGCCAATCCCCATCTTCTATGATAAGTTCAGAAACAGCAAATGCATTTTCCAATTGGAGGACCGTGACGGTATCCTTCACATCCAGATGGGTCCATTTTCTCAAACCCCAGCCAATGGCCAGGTTCAACCAGCGTTCAATCCGACTATTTGTGGCTCCTTTGTAGAGCAGGATGATTCCCAGAGTCAGAACGGACAAATTGATCCACCAGTTATGTGAGGTTGATGTACTGAAATACGAAAGAACACCTGTGGCAATGATAGTGGCAATACCAAGATTACCAGACAACATGAGCATCATGATAATCCGTCGACGTAAAGGATGCTTAAGTATGGATTCAGATTCAGTCGTCGTAAAACCAACTCCAGTAAAAGCAGATCGAGCTTGAAACTGAGCTGTTTCGCTGGACACTCCTGTAACACTCAAAGCGATGGCAGCAATGCGTGTTACAATCAATGAAAG
>JADHUM010000087.1 GCA_016784545.1 Candidatus Neomarinimicrobiota bacterium | reverse complement strand
CGGCGTGGATATTTATGTCGTATCAAAGCTACTTGGACATTCTTCAATAAAGGTGACGGAACAAGCCTACATACATCTTCTCGATTCGAACCTTAAAGATGGTGTAAGTCTGTTGGATGCTATATGGTAACGTTTAAGCTTGATCCATACTGGGAAGCCCGGCAATCGCTGGGCTTTTTTTTGGCCCTGCATCGTGTCTCACACCCCTATACGTGGCCTTTTTTTACTGGACCCTTACTGGCTATGGTTTTCTATCCAATATGCCTTTTTTTGTTCACCATTTATTCACCATCTGGTGTCCCATAATGTCCCAAATAACGGGACTGGATAGAAAACTATGCAAACTGGCCAAAAAAGAAACCCCTCGTAACTCTATGAATTACAAGGGGTTTAGTGTGTACTCCGGACAGGGCTCGAACCTGTGACCTACGGATTAGAAATCCGTTGCTCTATCCAGCTGAGCTACCGGAGCTGATAGCGTGCCATATTATTTGTCCGTGAATGGCTGAGCAAGGCAAATCCCACTGGACTAACCATTCATATGACTATGGAATTGCTATTTCCTCTTGATACAACGGAAACCATAAAAATAGCTGGTATGCCAGACATCATCCTGATTTCGGCTATAAACATAGGTGGTATGCATAGTTGAATTGCAACTTCCCCCTTTGAGTACTCTTCTGTGGTCGTCTGGTCCTCTAAAATCGTCCACCCATTCCCAGACATTACCAATCATGTCACGAACACCAAACGGACTGGCGCCTGTGGTCGTTCCCACATCTATTAATCGAGCGCCGCAACCAGCTGTATTTGCCAGGTCACAGTTCAGAGAGTCCAGACCCCAGGGATAGGGATGGTCATTCATTCCCCTGGCAGCCTTCTCCCATTCATGCTCAGTAGGTAAGACTAATCCATAATGCCGGGCAAAAAAGTAGGCACCGAACCAGGGAACTTCACTTACCGGTTTATTTTCATGGCCTGAATCTGCAACAAACTGAACCCCGTTCCAACTCATGCGAGAGTCAGGATCATTTACATCGGCTGCCATCCGCTGGGCTGCAGGCCAGTGGGCATCCCCTTCATATTCCCCAATGGGTAAACTTCCTGGAACTGTTATTGTCCCCAGCCTGATCGCCTCATTTAAAAAAGTTACGAATTGGGCATTGGTCACTTCGAAGGTCATCATCTGGAAATCTTCAGTTAAATCATTCCGAAGGCTCCCAGGTTCTCCGAAATGGTATTCTCCACCTGGAACTGTACTCCACTCAGTGTTCAGGTACACAAACCCTATTGAATCCTCGACGAAAAGACTATCAGCTGAAACTGCCAAAACTGAAACCCGGTAGTGATTCACCACCCCGTAGCTTGCAGTCGAATCTTCATAGCTAGTTGTATTCTCGGACAATGCCGCAATCTCAGAGAAATCTGATGAATCCCGACGCTCAATGAGATACCCCGTTTCCCCCATACTATTGTCTTTCCAGGAGAGCGTGATTTGTTGAGAATTGTCGATGGTCAGATTCAGATCTGAAGGGGGCTTCAAATCTAAAGGAGGTGAATCTTCAGGGGCAGATTCCTGACAAGCTAGGAGAAGGATTGATAGCAGCCAGATCAGGTAAAACTTTTCCATTTTATATCTCATTGATAGATTTCTCGTACTATGCGCAGGTTTTTAATGCAACCGAACTCTCTGGATACAAAACCAGAGGCTATAAACATTACTCTAAAAATAGTTTCCGGATTTTCTGAACCAATTTTTTAATGGGGTGACCCTCAATCCGCTTTGGATCGTTGATGTTTTTGCGAACTGAGTCAAAACCGATCCTGGGGGTCTTAACGATTTTGTCCAGTAAAAAGTATGCTCCAAAGGCATCAAAATTACGCCTCAACAAAACATCCTTGGATCGCTTGTTGTCATAGGGCAAAAGCAGAGACTTCATTTTCTCTACACTGGACGATTTTATCAGATAGGCGAAATGCCCGGAGTTTACACTTTTGCCTTCAGTTTTGCGTGGTGTACCGAACCTATCATTCACAGGCTCACAATCCAACTTATGCCAACCCAGCCAGAGCATATCCCAATCCTCTGGAATGTCTCCTTTCTTGATATCGCCAAGATCTTTTAAGAAATGTCTGGTGAAAACTGCATCATCCTCAAAAACCAGCCCTATATCACACTGGGGGTCTTCGACTATCTTTTCCCAGACATGAATATGGCTTAATAGCGTCCCAAGACTTCCAGCCAGTCGCAACTTGAAGTCCCCACTCAAATACCCGCGTTTCTGGTAATCTTCTATATCCACATCCAGACCATAGACGGCCGGGAACCACTCTACATCAAGACCTGCCTTGCTGGCGTAGCGATAAAAATTTTTGCGCCTGACAGGACTGCGTTCGAGACTGATGAGATAGGCTTTGTCATATTGCATGGATAAGTTCCTCTGACATAACGTATTTCAGACCGAGTAAATATCCAGCCCTAATATTGACCTTTATCAAATAGTAACTCTGTATTTAATAACCTAATGTGTTGATGAAGGCTTGCAGGGTACCCCTCCATAAAATTAATTTCACCGCTTCAACAATATCAAGTTATATAAGGTAACCTCACATGCGCCGCTCTTCAATACACACAAAATTAATCCTCAGCTTTGTGTTTGGGATATTCACATTGAATAGTTGTATCTATCTCCCGTCAAATAATAAACATGCTGAAATACATGCCATCATCGACAAGGCAAATGCTGATTTCTATCTGGATAACAGAATCTGGTATCAGGATGTTCATGCTTCTGTTGAAGGTCGTACTATCACCCTTTCAGGTGAGGCATTCTACTCCATACCAGTGAGGGGTATTGGACGCAAACTGAAAAATGCTGGATATGATTTTGAATTGATTGATTCCGTGCACTATTTGCCTGAAACATTTCCTGGGAACCAGGCTTATGGAATTATTACTGCACCCTATATCATGGGTCGCTATACACCTGTGAATTATAAGCAGGAAGGTACAGAGATGCTCTATGGTGAACCTGTGCGTTTGATCCGTGAAGTAGATGACTACCTGCAGGTTCAATCAGCCATTGGTTATCTAGGATATATACCTAAAAATTCACTGCGTCGTGTCAATCTCCAGGAGTGGAATCGCTATCATATGGGTAAACAGGCTGTCTTCACAAAAAATGATACTCTGGAAAATGGAATGATATTCTTGATGGGAACCCGCCTACCCTATCTTGAAAATGACCTGCTGCTTCTCGCAGATGGTAGCGAGTTAAAACTCACCAACGACCATTATAAACTGATTGATCCTGCAGCCAATCCACTTCGTCAGGAAATTCTCACAACAGCACAACAATACCTCGGTCTACCCTATGTCTGGGGTGGTCGTTCTGCTGAAGGTGTGGATTGTTCAGGATTTGTGATGCAGAGTTATACATTGAACAATATCCATCTACCACGAGATTCAGATGAGATCGCCAATGTGGGTCGTATGGTGGGATATCCAGGCTGGATGGCTGCCATGCTTCCTGGGGATTTGATGTTTTTTGCCGGAACTCGCCGCATGATTACCCATACCGCCATCTATATGGGTGATGGCAAGGTTATTCATAGTCTGGGAAAAGGGGTTCAAATTCAGAGCATGAATCCTGACGATCCAGATTATGCAGAAAATCTGGGACGACGATTTGCTTTTGCAAAACGCATTTTTGAATAGAAAGCTGATGAGACATAGCTTACTCGTCTTCATATTGCTCCTGGCGGGCAATATTCTTTCCAATTGTACATCAGAGACAGATACCCATAGCATCATGACCTACAATATCCGACATGGCGTGGGCATGGATGGCATACTGGATCTGGAGCGCACAGCTCGTGTCATTGAGGCTGCCCAGGCAGATATTGTTATTCTTAACGAAGTTGATGAAGGCACCGCACGATCCTTAGGGGTCCATCAGGCTGACAGCCTGGGGGTCCTGCTTGATTTATTCGCCGTATTTGGTCGATCCATCGATTACGATGGTGGTCAATACGGAAATGCACTCTTATCCCGCTATCCCATCCTTGATTTTCGTATCGTTGATTTATCCACGGATAGTCTTTTAGAGGGCAGGAGTGTGTTTTTAAGCCGAATTGACTGCAGAGGTGATACACTCACCATATTGGGGACACATCTTGGCTTAAGCCAGGAAGAGCGATGGGAGCAGATCCAGCGCATTATCAAGGTCCTCCCCGAGGAGAACAGAATGATTCTAGCTGGTGATTTCAACTTTGAATCAAGTTCTCAAGCATATGGCCTGCTCACTAAATCATTGCGGGATGGTCTTGCTGAATTCGCTGTGGAGCCTCCCCCAACATTTCCCGCAGACAAACCTGATCGACGTATTGATTATATATTTATTGGTGAAGCTATTGAGGGGGTAAAGGTCGCTGAGTTTCAGCATCCTGAGATCTCGAACGCCTCAGATCATCAACCCCAAATCCTGCATTTTAGATAAAAAAAAGCGGCGATCCATGTCGCCGCTTCAATTAATCGATTTATTGAGGGAAATTAACCTCCCAAAGATCTGAGTTTTTTCTCGAATTCTGAAAGTTCATCTGGAGGAAGATCTACCTCAATTTCCACTTCCTTTACCGTATCGGAAACAACAGCTGGTTCTGGCGGTGCTGCAAAAGTCTCTGGTTCATCACTAAATGATGGCAATTCTACTGAAGGTTCAGGCTCAATCACGGGAGGTGCCGATTTTAACTCTGTAGTTGGAGGTATTGGAGCAGCCTGTGGCGCAGGAGCAGCCTTTGGAACAGGTGGCGCTTGTGGTTCCGGTCGGGGAGATGAAGCTAATATATTGTCTTTAGGCATGGGCTTGATCCCCTGCAATTGTCCCAACATGGCTTTTACTTCGTCATTAAACTCGCTGACAGTAGTTTCCATGCGTCGCATCAACTCATCCATGAGGACCTGGCCATAATTTGAATCAATCCCATTCATGAGATTTCCAAGGTTGTCTTTCAGGTATTTCATCCTGCTATCAGCATTCTTTAAATCGATGTCGCCCATTATTCCTCCGGCTATAACAAAAATTGAATCTGAATTTAAAAGACCACCCCTGTCAAAGCAAGGCACATTCAGATATTGATCTTTTAGGTAATTTATTTCTTTCGGGGACTATTCTTCCGAAAATAACTGTTCAGCCAGCCCCTCATAAAATTTTCATAATTACCCTTCTCAATCGCCCGACGAATATCCGCCATGAGGTCTTGATAAAAGGTAAGGTTGTGAATGGTTGCCAGGGTTTCAGCCAGCGGATCCTTTGAGAAAAAGAGATAGCGCAGAACCATTCGAGAATAGGTCTGACAAGTATAGCAGTGGCAAGCAGTGTCCAAAGGATATTTATCCTTGCGGAAGACTTTGTCCATGATGCGTAGTTTGCCCATTCGGGTAAATAAGGTTCCCTGTCTGGCATAGCGTGTGGGAATTACACAATCAAACATATCAATTCCACGTTCCACAGAAGCCAGGATATCCTCAGGTAAACCGACCCCCATGAGGTATCTAGGTTTCATGGGTGGTAGCAAGGGTGTGGTGTAGCCAACGACTTCTTTCAGAAGATCCAGACCCTCACCGACACTTACTCCGCCAATGGCGAAACCATCAAATGGAATATTGGTAATTTCGATGGCACTCTGGCGTCTCAAGGATTGGTAAATGCCACCCTGGACAATCCCAAACATGAACTGGTGATCCTGTAGTGGATATTCTCTACTCCTCTCAGCCCAACGCGTCGTGCGTTCAACTGATTTCTGGACATATTCCTGGGGAGCCTTGTAATCCACACATTCATCGAAAGCCATAACGATATCCGAACCCAGATCACGTTGAATGGCCATGGATTCTTCAGGCCCGAGGAACAGTTTCTCTCCATTTTCCTCAAACTGAAAAGTGACACCCTTTTCTGTAATTTCGCTGCCCTCCATGGAAAATACCTGGAAGCCACCTGAATCTGTGAGGATGGTGCCTTCCCACCCCATAAACCGATGGAGGCCTCCCGCGCGTTTCACGGTTTGAAGTCTCTCACCCAGAGAGAGGTGGTAGGTGTTTGCCAGAACCACCTGGGCACCGGATTCTGCAACATCCCGCATGGGCGTGGAACGAACATAGCCAGCGGTTCCAACTGGCATGAAGGTAGGAGTCTCAACCTTGCCGTGCTCTGTAAAAAAATGTCCACGCCGAGCGCCGGAAGGATCAGTTCTCGTCAGCTTAAATTGTATATCTTTTTTACTCTCTACCATGAATCTATCCTCTCTAACAAATATTTCTGTGCCTCAGGACTGTCTGCCTGACCTAACACGCGCCTCTGAATCTTCAATGAGACGATGGAACCACTCAGCAATAGATCCAGTGCAAGATACTCCGCGGACTGCTCCTTGAGCCCACAAAAATCACCTATTGTGCTGCCCCTAAAATTTTCTGCCGCATCCTCACTCAGCAATAGTTCACATCCTTCAACACGGCCAGGAGTCCCCGTAGAATCAAAGTCGTAAATTACAATCAAGATTTGTTCATCTTCAAAATCACTTACTTCAATGAGATAGCTTGGTAGTGAGTCCAGTCGAATCATGAGCCAATTTTCTTCGCCGGCAACCCTATGAGGTTCAACCTTCATGGTGGAAGCTGATAAATCATCCCGAGGCATCTTAAGCTGATAGAGCCCTGGATAGCCCTGAAGTATGCGCTCTGCAGGACTCTTGCCCCCATGTTCTTCAAACCAGCCTGTCACCTGTAAGGTTCTGAAGAGGATAAACATCATAAACGCCAGGGTGATAATACTGACGATATAATAGAGATTTAATTTTTTCATCTTCATCACCCCCAGGAATATGGCCTATGCGTTGGAGTGAGCGACGATCATCCACATATCAAGGGTATAATTTTCATGACTTTCAATTGTAAAGCCTGACGCTTTCAAGTCTTTGATGGCCTGAACTTTCGCAACACGGTGAACTTTTGCAGGACCCCGTTCTTTTTCTGATTGAGGATCCCAATCCAGGATAAGTATTTTACCTTCTGGCTTCAGTGTGCGACGAATCTCCGCGAGATTGTCCAGCGGGGATTTAAATTCATGATACAAAGCTATGAGTACTGCAGCGTCAACTGAATTATCCTCAATATCCATTTTAACTTCGTCTACCTTAAGTATCTGAATATTGTCGGGTGTGTTGCGTTGTTTGAGGAGAGATAACATCTCCTCTGACATATCGGCGGCGATGACCATGCCTTCTCCCATGGCAACTGCTGCAGGAAAGGTAAAAAAACCATTTCCACACCCCAAATCCAGAATGGTTTTACCAGACCGAATACCTAATTTCTGTAATATGATATCTGGCTTCAACTCCTGATAGCGCTCGGCAGAAATAAGCCGTTCAGCACGGCTGGGGTCAAATTTTTTATGTGACATTCGATTCTCCTGATTCAAAAAGCTTATCTAAATCCTCTCTGAGGATCTGACTGTAGTGGTAGTCTGACTTAAAACCATCCCAGGTTACGGGTAATACGCCCACTCCTGTGCTGGAAATAAACGCTTCATCCATCTCAGGTACATCATCCTGATTAATCAGGGCTTCTCGTACTTTAAGATGACGCATTTGTGCCAATTCCATGATGGTATCTCTGATGACTCCTGGTAGAACACCCAGCTCTAAACAGGGTGTGAGTAAAACATCATCCTTGATAAAGAATATATTTCTGATGGCACACTCAGTAACATAGCCATCTCGATTAACAAACACGGGCTCGAAGGCACCAGCATCTTCCGCATCTTTTTTGGCGAGCATGTTTCCTAAATAATTGCCTGATTTAATGGCGGGATGAAAGCGTAAAATAGGATAATTCTTTTCTTCGAGAAAAATGACCCTGACGGGCCAATCCTCTGGTTTATTGACGGGGCGTGAGGTCATGTATATGGTGGGAGTTGATTCAGATCGCCACGGCGATCCCTTACTTATCCCACGTGTAACAATGATGCGTGCCAATGCACTGTCCAGATTATTCCTCGAAATATATTCTTTCAAAATCTCAGGAATTTTTGCCAGTTGTTCGGCACTTTCCATTTGAATAGTGTCCATACCACTTTGCATCCGTTCCAAATGTTTTTCGAGCCGGAAAGGTTTGCCGTGATTGACTCGCACGGTCTCAAATAGGCTATCACCGTACAGAAATCCCTGGTCATTGAATGGGACCACGGCTTGTTCGGCTTCAACCCATAAGCCGCTTGCGTATATTAGCATTGTGATTGAACCTTCATAGCGTGTAGGATAGCATAAATCGAGGCTGTGACAAATGGGAATGATGTAAAGGTTTAGAGAGAAAGGTGTAATCATCTGCTAGAATATTGCTGCTGGACATTGAGTTTGCCAGGAAATCGTCTTGCAGGCAGGATCACTCCTACAAGTCTTCGCGATGGAGTGAAACGACTGACGCGATCTCGGGCTGTTAGCAAACCAAGGATTCGGAGATTGCCACACTCACCACATTCGCTCGCAATGACGAGAAAGATTTAGTGAGGGTGTCATACTTCGAGAGCACTTCGACCAGTCTACGTCCTGCGGACTACGCCTGGCACGCAGGCTCCGTATGACACCTCAGCAAGACACACCTGTAGAATGGCTTGGTGTCCGTTGTCTGATCTAGTAGAAACAACAAAGGGCCCGAAGACCCTTCATTGTATGACACCCACTTTGGGGGTCTGTTATTTGCGGACGACCTCAGCGTTGATGATTTCTCCCAGGACTTCGCCGCCACCTGCGAGGATCACCGTTACATTCGGTTCATC
>JADHUM010000086.1 GCA_016784545.1 Candidatus Neomarinimicrobiota bacterium | reverse complement strand
CTTAGAGCCATCCTTTTTGCGCCTGATTTTATCCGTACCAAAATCGATCAAATATGGCAAGTTATTAGAAACATTGACGCTTGTTGCGATACAGCCAAAATCCAGGTGGCGTAAAACGTGGTTTATCAGGGACGACTAATTAAAGCTTCAATCTGACTCACACGCACGGGAGTGCAAAATAAAAATGATGTGGAGGGATTCAGTTAACTCACAAAGCGAATCTGTTTCAGCAAGCAACTCAAGCTTAAAGCAGCAGTTGCACGCTAAGGAGTTGATTTGGGTCTAAACACTGGAGCAGTAATTAGTTTTCTAGGGTTGATCTGGTTCTTTTACGATTTGTATGTGTTTTTCACACATGACGAGGATAAACCTGGGTCAATATCCGATATATACATTCGGGAATATTGGATCACCTCCAGAACCCGATCCATGAGAAATCCAAATCTAATCTGTGAACAATCAAATATGTATGTGGCTTCTTACAAAAAAGGGGACAAGTGTTTCTTCAGGGGAGGAATATTTGGAGTGTGGAGTCTTGCGTTGCCAATGATGATCTTGTCACAAGGAAATACTTGGCAGATTGAGGTAAAGAGCTAAGTAAATCCTTCCTTTGTGGGACTAATGTTATACATGCTTTTCTATTCTTCCTCTTTGGCAGAAGGTATATTTGGTGTTCTATTCATAGGGGGATTTCTCTTTGCAATCAGAGCTGTCTTTTTGGCATACGTTCGATCCAGCTATTTCGGAGATTTGTCCCGTTAACTGGCTCCAAAGAAAGGTTTAGCACTGACACATGCCGGGACGTGCAGAACGAAAAAGAAGTGATGGATACAATTAACGAACAAAGCGGATCTGTTTCGGGAAGCAGCTTAAGCCAAAAACGAGATTCATAACCTGTTAGTTTATTAAGAACCCTTTATCCCCTTAAGGTAGCTTAAAAGCATACGACCTGCACCAGTCTCAACTCTTTCCCTCAATTTTGGATGAATGGATACCAAAGAACCATTTGGTTTGTCTAATCATTAAGGTGATTAAAAAAATGGAACTGGATACGGATCTTAACAGTTATCTCGGAGGTAGCCGTTAAGACTTCTGAAGATTGGATTTTACATAAATCTGTGGAAATCTGCCTGCCCGGCGTAGCTCAACGAGCAGAGACGGGTGTGAATCCGTGGTAAAAGAAAAGAGACTACCTCAGGTTCTGAGACAGCCTCTTTTTGGTAAAAATTTCTACCTCTGGTTAGAAAACAAAATCAAAATTGATGGTGGGCATAAACGGCAATAGAACAAAGGTTCTATCCTGGAGACTGTTTGTCACCCAGCTGGCTTCGTTAAATTCAAGATTCCTTCTATTGGTCAGATTGATAAGTTTCAGACTGACTTTCCCATCCACCTTTTCCCATGAAACCTCACGGTAAAAGGATAAATCAAGTCTATGATAGGCTGATGACCATTCCCAGCTTTGATCGCTATCAAAATAGCGTTTTCCTGAAGCCAGGGCAAAATCCATTTTGTAGCCCATATTGTCCCTGAATTTTCCATCTAGAGTAAAATAGAATTCATGTTGTCTGTGTCCTGGGAGGAGGTCCTTGACACCAGTAGTGTCAGTGAGAGTTGCCGTGGAAAATCGATATTTTGCCAGGGTTCGAATGCCAGGGGTTAATTTTTCCATTGAAAGATTGAATCCGCTCACCAAACCTGATTCATAGGGAATCAACCATTTATCCTGTGCGCTAAAATCCCCCTGCCAGCTACTATCAAGGAGTGTGGGATTCTCAAGCAGGCGGGTGAATATCTCAGCGGATATATCATACCCAATACGGGGCATGAAACTTCCTCCCAGACTAATATCAACTTCACCAGGCATATCGAGACTCTTATCTACTGGAATCAGAATATCCAGGAGTGGTTGGCTCAAAGTATTTGAGAGAGATACTTCCCGGTTTGTAGACGTGGATTGTACCATTGAAAAATAGGCAGAGTAAATGTTCGAAGGTTCCCACTGAACGCGAAGACTTGGATTCACAGCCAGCTTTTCTGCAAAGGAAGAGTAGACAGTATGAAGCCCTACATCTGTAGACAGATTATAGGGTAATGTGTATCGATACCCTGCCTTGGCTTTAAATATCAAACCGGAAACATCCATTAAGGTGCTGGAATCGACGTAGGCCAGATCAGAGTTTAGCAGATCAATGCTCATTCCTGCAGATACCATATTGTTGCGACCCAGGAAGTATTCGGCATGGGTGGATATTCCGTAGGTGCTCAGATCGTTGGTAAAATCACCATTTAAGTCCTGGGATAAACCAAACGGAATCTGGTCAGCTCTCAGAAAAGTATGATAATTCCTACCATATAAATTTGTAAGCGTTGCCAGCCTGGGGCTAAATCGGTGTTGTATGCGTGTTGAGATAAAGCTGTTGTACCAACTTGAGTGTGCACTGCGTCCCTGGGCTCCCAACCAATGCAGTTTGTCAAAGGTCAGGTACATGTTGCCTGATATTTTGGTATCTTCGCTTATATCGAAGGTGATTTTTCCATTCAGATCATAAAAATAATAATCAGGCTTGAATCTTCGATAGACGCTATCTGATTGGGTAGTACTCAATGAGTAGATCGCATCAAAATCTATGCGACGGCCAGAAAAATACCATGAGCCACCAGCAGGATGAGGACCTGATGTGGTAAGCCCACTCTCAACCAGCCCCAGAATTGCGCGGACATCCGTTTTTGATCGATTACCTTCCTGATAGATTAATTCAGTCGTACCTACTGGGTCGGTAGTAGTTTGTCTCACATTGCCAGCGCCATGATTTTCGATATGCTTCACCGCATCCATGTTGAATGCTGGATAAATATTGTAAAGGTGACGTGTATTTTCTACTGGGACACCATCAATAACATATCGGGTAAATTCACCGGTGGGATGCAGCCAGCGAGTCGGAGCCATAAGCTCATATGAGAATCCATCGTTCTCGAGCTCCTCCGTTTGCATAAGGACAATATTTTGGGGCTGCTCGGGTCCAGGGAGTTGAGATGTAATTCTGATCTCAGGCACTTCCAGTAGCGAATCTTCAACCACGACCTCTTCCCCTCCCAGGGTTTGAGGTTTCATATGGATCGGGATAATGATATGGGTATCATCTTCAAAAAAGAATTGTTTGCCATAGGAATTATATCCCATATAAGAGCAGACAACCAGTAGACTATCATGAGATAAGCCACCAAGGTAAAAGTAGCCGTCCACATTAGAGGTGCCACCCAGATAAGTGCCTTTTATGGTAAGATTTGCATATGGTAAAGGTTCAAGTGTAACCGAATTTCTAATGGTGCCAGAAATTGATTTGATCTGGGCAAAAAGCATAGGTACGGCTAGCAACAGAATCAAAGGTCGGATAAAGGATTTTTTCATTTTATTTCTCATTCCCCATTAAGTTCAATAACAGAATACATTATACTTTAATACCAGGTCACATTCCAATTAAGAAGTTCACCTGATTCATATTTAAAAACCGCAGAGAAAATACCTGGTTGATCCAACCAATCCATAAAAATCCGGTCTCCTTCCCAGAGAGGGATGTCTTTTAGTTCAGCTTTTGAGATCCACTGGAGATGACCTTCTGGAGAATCTATCAACTTGCCGATAAACTCATCAAATCGGTATACAAACACGTACCAATCGTTTTCGCCATCAAAATCTGGAAAGGTGATAAACCCTTTTAGCTGTGGTCTGGAGACCTGCAACCCTGATTCTTCCAATACTTCTCTCATGGCACAGGCCTCTGGAGATTCACCCTCCTCAACTTTACCACCTAGGCCATTCCATTTCCCCTCATGCATATCATTGACTTTTTTATTGCGATGAAGCATCAAGGTCTTCTCGCCATCACGTAGGTAACACAAAGTTGCCAGCTTATTCATTCTGTCTGTCCTAGTCTCTACTCTGTCAATTGTTCCGCAAGTGAAATAAAAAAAGTCCGGTATAAACCGGACTTTTTCCCAAAATCAGTAATATGAATCAGGCGTTTCTGACTAGCCAGGTACTTACCAATCCCTGCATCAAAGAAATACCATTGTATATCTTATCCCTATCTTCAACAGAGATATCTTTCAGCATTTCACCGTGGAGATCTGCGTACTCTTCTTTCAGCTTACCTACCAGGGTTTGACCCTTGTTGGTGAGGCTGATTTTTGCAAATCTTCGATCTTCAATACTTTGGACGCGGTCAACCAATTTTTCTGCAAAAAGACCATCAATAATTCTGGTCAAACGGCTTGGAGAGAGATGCATACTAGTAGCAAGCTCTTGTACAGAGTAGGATTTTCCCGCTTCGACAATTCTCAAACAACGGAATTCAGCAACTTTTAGTCCATGGTCTTTAGCAAACATTTTTTCTTTGGCTTCACAGCACCTCAACAAATCAAATGTCAATTCGGTAATTGCGCTGGCCTGTTGTTTCAATTTCACGTCCATCTTTAATCCCCTTTAAGCTGTAAGTCTTATTCAAGCTATTCATTATATATAATCATTGTCTATGCTAATGATTGCTATTACACAAAAATTTAGTATTGGATTGAACCCAAGACTAACATTTTCTTTGCTAAAAGCAAAAATAGTGCCTTTGTAGCTATTAACTATAGATGATATTATTTATTCCATAAATTTTGTATCAAAACATTCAGTGGCTCCAACCAACAAATACTTCAGGGTTTTTGAATCACCTGCGTAAAAATTTCTGATCATTTTGATTATTGTCCATGACAACTATAGAATCAGCGTCTAAACTGTGACCATGCAGAAAATTACTGATTACCGAGAAAGCCGCGCATTACACTATCCTGAGACCGTGAGTATAGTAATTGTCAAAGATGAAGATGGAAGATACAACCCCATGTCAGCAGCATGGGCTATGTTTACATCTATTGAACCACGGATGATGGCAATATCCATTGGATTTGAGCGCTATACCTACGAACTGATGCGGAAACAAAAAGAATTTGTTATCAGTTACCCCTCTATACGGATGGCTGAGGAAGTCAGATTTTTTGGTTCTGAGTCAGGCAGGGATCTGGACAAATTAAAAGTTCTGGGCACCCCAACTCAACCCGCTGTGATGATCGATGGTCTCTTGCTTGCAGAGGCGAGCCTAAATTTTGAATGTGTTTTGAAGGATAGCTTGATTACAGGTGATCATATGATCTTTTCAGGTGAAGTAGTGGCAAGCCATGTACATACTGAAAATATCCCTCGGATTTATTCCCTGGGACCAAAAATATTTGGCGGGTTTCCCGTATAGATTTAATTCAGGATCGGTCTAAATGCTGTCCTAATGCAATCCAAGATATTCATCATAGCTTGAAACATTGACTTCGACAGACTTGGCATCAAGATCAATGATGCGATTTGATACGGTCTGATTGAACTCATGATCGTGGGATGTGAACAGTATATTTCCCTTGAAGCGAATAAGTCCTTCGTTGATGGCAGTGATGCTTTCCAGATCCAGGTGATTGGTTGGACCATCCAGCATGAGTACGTTGGCACCTGTCACCATCATCTTGGCAAACATACATCTGACCCTCTCCCCACCAGAAAGCACATTGGTTTTCTTAAATGCATCTTCCCCTGAGAAAAGCATCTGGCCCAGCAGCCCACGGATATAAGGTTCATGTTGATCATCGGAATATAGACGGAGCCAATCTATCAGGTTATATTTCCCTGGTTCAAAATATTCGGTATTGTCCTTAGGGAAATATGACTGGGTTGTGGTAACGCCCCAGCTGGCAAAACCGGAATCTGGTTCCATTTCACCGGCGAGAATTTTAAAAAGTGTCGTGGTCGCCAGTTCGTTTTCAGCCAGGAAAATAACTTTTTCACCTCTAGCAATGTGAAACGAGACATTATCCAGTATTTTTTTGCCTTTAATGCTCTTGGTCAACCCCTCAACTGTCAGGATGTCCTTGCCAGCCTCTCTGGCTGGTTCAAAATGGATATAGGGATATTTTCTGGTGGATACTGGCATATCCCCTAATTCCAATTTTTCCAATTGCTTTTGCCTGGATGTAGCCTGTTTTGACTTGCTGGCGTTGGCTGAGAAACGTGAGATAAATGCTTTTAGCTCTTTGGCTTTGTCTTCAGCTTTTTTATTCTGATTATTTCTTAAATTTTGAGCCAATTCACTGGATTGTCTCCAGAAATCATAATTGCCTGCATAGGTTGTAATCTTGCCAAAATCAATGTCGGCAGTCATGGTACAGACCTTATTCAGAAAGTGTCTATCATGGGAGACAACAATTACTGTGTTGGTGAAGCCAAGCAGGAATTGCTCCAGCCAATCCTTGGCTTTGATGTCAAGGTGATTAGTAGGTTCATCCAGAAGCAGAATGTCAGGATTACCAAATATGGCCTGAGCCAGCAAAACCTTTATTTTTTCAGAACCCTTGAGATCTTTCATTCCGCGATCAGCATAGGACACTTCAAGTCCCAACCCTGCCAGAAGCACCATGGCTTCAGACTCGGCCTCCCAGCCACCCATTTCACCAAATTCAGCCTCAAGCTCTGCGGCTCTCATCCCATCTGCATCAGAGAAATCCGGTTTCATATAAATCGCATCTTTTTCCTGCATGATATTGAAAAGAATCTCATTGCCCTTCAGAACGGTCTCCAAAACGGTGAATTCATCATAGGCAAACTGATCCTGTTTTAGCACCGACATGCGTTCCCCTGGCCCCATACTGACGTTGCCCTTTTGCATTTCGATATCTCCGGCCAACAGTTTGAGAAAGGTGGATTTTCCAGAACCATTGGCTCCGATGAGTCCATAACAGTTTCCTGGTGTAAACTTGATGTTTACGTCTTCAAATAACTTCTGACCACCAAAGGTCAAACTAACATTATTGGTACTTAGCATATGTGGATAATTGTCCTATTTATAATCACTTCTAACATCAAGGGATCATATAGTTGCTGGAAGCTCCTCTTCAAACCAGAAAAGTGAACAATTTTGAACTTGGGTGGAGCGGGGTTTTTGTGGTGTGGCTTACTCGATTCTTTCAAGTATGAGCGGTGGTATTTCAGGTGGTGATTGCTCTATGGAAAAGAATTTCTCACCCTGTGCCAGTACTTCGTTAAGGGCTGTTTCATCATTGGAGTAAAGCGTGAGAATGTCGTCACCCCTATTCAGACTATCCCCAATTCTACCATGGATATACATTCCGCTGGAATAATCGATGGTATCTGTAATTTTGCGTCGGCCTGCTCCAAGTTGTATACCTGCAAAACCAAGGGCCATGGTATCTATGTGAGCGAGGTACCCTGATTCAGGTGCAGGGATCACCCCAGAAAATTTTGCTTTGGGGTAGTTGCTCAAGTTATCCAGAACACCAGGATCGCCACCCTGCAATTCAGTAATTCTTTTGAGCTTTTCAAAAGCTGAGCCGTCTGCCACAGTTTTGGATTGCATATCAATGGCAGCTTGCTGGGATAGCTTTGGATTTGACATCCTCAGAATCTCCGCCCCCAATGCATAGGTGACATCCATAAGGTCTGCCGGGCCAGTTCCCTGCAATCCCCGCAGTGATTCCTCCATTTCAAACCAATTGCCTATAGCAGAACCCAGTGGTTGGTTCATATCGGTGATCAGGGCAGTGGTTTTAATCCCATACCCCTTTCCAATGGAAACCAGACTGTTGGCCAATGTTCGAGAATCTTCAGGAGTCTGCATAAAGGCGCCATTCCCCGTTTTTACATCCAGGACCAGCCCCTGGATGCCTTCGGCAATTTTTTTACTCATGATACTGGCAGAAATCAGGGGGATGGATCTCACCGTGGCGGTAACATCTCTCAGGGAATAAATTTTCTTATCGGCAGGACAAATATTTCCTGTTTGTCCGATGAGACCAACATGCTCTTTTAGGACCATGTCATGCCAGTCATTCAAATCGAGATTCACGTTGAACCCGGGAATGGATTCCAATTTATCCAGGGTTCCACCACTATGTCCAAGTCCTCGCCCTGATATCATAGGAATATGTATACCTAATACAGCAAGAATGGGAGCCAGCAGAATGGAAACCTTATCACCCACGCCGCCGGTGCTGTGTTTGTCTGCTACAAAACCAGGAGCCGAGCTAAAATCCATTCGTTCCCCGGACTCCAACATAACTTTCGTAAGGGAGAGCGTTTCTTCGGTGCTCATCCCTTTGATAAAAATGGCCATAAGCAGAGCGGACATTTGATAATCCGGAATACTACCATCTGTATAGGCAAGTATGAAGTCCCTGATTTCACTGTCAATAAGCGATTGACCCAATGATTTTTTTTCAATGATCTGATAGGGTATCATCTTCACTCCTGTAACTCTCTGCCAGTTCAACATAGTGTTTCCAGCCGGTTTGCATGCGCTGAAACATATCCTCATCAATTACCGCTCTCTGCCTGGCCGGGATACCAGCCCAGAGTGTCCTCGCCGGGATATGCTCATGTTCTTTGACCAGGGCTCCGGCTGCAACCAGTGCGCCTTCATCAATTTTAGCCCAGCTTAATACGGTTGCTCCCATACCAATCAGGGCATCGTCCTTTACAATACATCCATGGACAATTGATTGATGACCAATGGTGACCCTGTCGCCTATAAGACAAGGTCCGTCCTCCCATTCCACATGGAGGATAGCTCCATCCTGGACATTGACATTTTCACCAATTCTGATTTTATTCAAATCACCACGAATGACAACATTGTACCATATACTTGTACCGGCGCCAATTTCAACATCGCCTATGATGACGGCATTTTCAGCTACCCATGCATCTAGATGTATTTTGGGACTATGTCCCTTGAATGATTTTTTTATCATATCCTATAATTCACTCCTGACAGAGCATTAAACATAATCGTTGGGGTTACATTTGGAAACATAATCCATTATTGAAGTTCCCCCGTTATATCAGTTAAAAATCAGGTTTAATTGTCGGTATCGGTGTTTCTTCAAATAAACAGGATTGATTTGACCAGGATTTCTGGTCAGAATGGCCGAAATACCATCACCAAGTGCATAATATCCAA
>JADHUM010000085.1 GCA_016784545.1 Candidatus Neomarinimicrobiota bacterium | reverse complement strand
AATCAGCATGCCCTTACCGTTCTCAACAAAGGCCAGGAATACTCACAGGGACGGGGTAGGACGCACCGTCAAAGAACCATCTATAAATATGATGGCATGGAAATCTTTTTTCCTTGACTTTCTTTTTCATAGAAGACGGGTATATTCGAGAAGTTTGCCGACCTCAATATCTGCAGTCAACCCAAAGAAGGGGTTGTCATATCCCTTAAAAAAATGGAATTGTTCCTTCCGTGCCCATTGTTCAATATCAATGATCCGGAAGTCTGACATTATACCCTCAGAAGTTTATTTCTTTGGAGAGAATAGATCGGTAATGCTGCCAGCTACGATCTCAGCTGCATTCCCTACAGATTCTGATAGACTTGGGTGAGGATGGATGATGAGGGCAATATCTTCTGCATCAGCTCCCATCTCCATGGCCAAAACCGCTTCAGCGATGAGATCACCGGCATTGGTCCCAACAATACTCATCCCAATCAATTTACCAGACTCTTTGTCAAACAGAGCCTTTGAGAATCCTTCAGTACGACCCAGAGCCAGAGCACGACCACTGGCAGACCAGGGGAAAACGCCTTTATCGTATGCGATGCCCTGCTCTTTGGCTTGAGTTTCTGTCAACCCAGCCCAGGCTATTTCAGGATCAGTAAAGATAACAGCAGGAATGATGGATACATCAAAGGCAGCAGGTTGACCACAAATTACCTCTGCAGCCACTTTGCCTTCATGAGTCGCTTTGTGGGCCAGCATGGGATCTCCGGTGATATCACCGATGGCATAGATATGCGGAATATTGGTCCCTCGCTTCTCATCAACCTTGATGAACCCACGCTCATCTATGTCCAGACCGATGTTTTCAAAGCCACTGCCAAATGTATTAGGACGACGACCCACAGCCACCAAGACCTTATCAACCTGCATGGTCTCAGGTCCGGATTTACCTTCAATTTTTACTTCCAGATAATCTTTGTGGGGTTCAATTCCCAAAACTTTGGTGCCTGTCTGGATGGATGCAAAATCTTTCCTCAAACGCTTTTCCAGGGGCTTGACCACGTCTGGATCGGCACCAGGAAGCAGATTGGGCATGAATTCCACCACCGTGACTTTTGATCCCAGAGCTGAGTAGATCGTGCCCATTTCCAAACCGATATAGCCACCACCAATAATGAGCAGGTTTTCTGGGATACCATCCAGATCAAGTGCTGAAGTAGAATCCATGATCCGGGGATCTTCAGGAAAACCAGGAATCTTTGTGGGATGCGAGCCTACTGCAATAATGGCGTCTTCAAAGGTGACTTCAACGATACCATCAGCTCCAGTTACCTCAATGCTTGTTGGAGATGTGAATACGCCTGATCCAGTTACAATCTGGACTTTGCGGGCTTTGGCCAGGGCAGCGATGCCCTTGGTCAGGCGACCAACGACTCTCTCGTTCTTCCACTTTTTAACTGCTTCAAGGTCCCATACCGGTTCTGAAAAAGTCAGACCAAAGTGCTTCACTTCAGAGCTTTCAGATTTTACCCGTGCAAGATGGAGCAGGGCTTTGGAAGGAATACACCCTCTATTTAAGCAAACGCCACCCAGGGTTTTATCCTTGTCAATGAGAATGACAGATTTGCCAAGATCAGATGCTCGAAATGCAGCAGCATAACCTCCTGGACCAGCACCTAGAACGACAACATCGGCATGAAGGGATTTAGACATCCAAAACTCCTGAAACTAAAATAAATTCTTAATCGCTTTCAATTCATCAGCGATAAATTTTGTAAATCTGGCTGCAGCAGCTCCATCGATGACCCTGTGATCATAGGATAGGGAGAAAGGCAGCATGAGACGTGGTTGGAATTCAGCGCCATCATACTCTGGTTTAATCTTGGATCGCGACACACCGAGAATGGCGACTTGTGGTGGATTAACAATGGGTGAAAAACCAGTTCCGCTGATTCCACCGAGACTTGAAATAGAGAATGTTGCTCCAACCAGTTCTGCAGGTTTGATTTTGCGATCCCGGGTACGGGTGCTCACATCCACCAATTCCACAGCAAGTTCATTCAGACTTTTCTGATCAACATCACGAATAATTGGAACCACCAGACCATTTGGGGTATCTACAGCTATTCCCAGATGGATATATTTTTTATGGATCAGGTTTTCACCCGTGGCATCCAATGAACTATTAAAATCTGGAAATTCCTTGAGGGCATTGGCAACCGCTTTCATGATAAAGGGTAAAATCGAAAGTTTACCCCCCTCTTTGGCTGCAGAATGCTTGTAAGTCTGACGAAAAGCTTCCAGATCCGTAATATCGGTTTCATCATACTGGGTTACATGGGGAATGGTCTGCCAGGCATTTTGGAGATTGACCGCAGTGGCCCGACGGATTTTACTCAAATGAACCTTTTCAATTTCACCCCACTGGCTGAAATCAATTTCAGGTTGGGCGGGTCTGCTTATACCTGTGGCTGGTGCATCGCTGAGACGACCCTTTACATAATTCTGAACATCTTCCTTGAGGACACGACCCTTGGGACCGGTTCCGCTGACCTGACTGAGATCAGCACCCAATTCACGGGCAAACCTGCGCACCGATGGGCTGGCAGGTATGACACGGCGTTTGGTAACGGGAACTTCAATGGGTGTTTTGGGGATTTCCTCTTCAACTGGAGGTTCCACCTCTGCTTTTTTTGCAGGTTTTTTCTTTGCTTGAACTTCATCAGGTTCAGGAGCAGCCTCTGCTTCAACTTCATCTGCTTCAATGGTGGCCAGGATGGTATTGGTACTGACTTCAGAGCCTGTTGTAATGCGAACGTCCTTTATTGTCCCAGCAATCTCAGCTTCAATTTCCATGGAGGCCTTGTCACTTTCCAGGAGGACAAGAATATCACCCACATCTACATGATCACCCGGTTTGACATTAATCTCTCCGACTTCAACACTATCAATGCCTTCCCCAAGATCCGGTATGATTATTTCTTTTAGCATGGTTTTATCTTTCTTCAATCGATTTCAATATGAGATAATATTATAGCACTAAATCTCTTGGCATGTCTTGCTGAGCCTGTCGAAGCATATCAATTCTCTTTAATTTTTTCTATATAAAACATATGATATTTTCATCCTTCGATGAGCTCAGGATGACAAGCCCGATGGACAGACGTCATGCTGAGCCTGCCTGCCAAGCCATAGCTTGAAAGCGTAGGCTGGTCGAAGTATACAAAAATATTTGCCTCCTGTCTATCCTTCGAGAGCCTCAGGATGACACCCTCGTCAACGCTTGACTGGATTATCTGATTCAGTTTGGATACCATATTTTTTGATAGCCCTAGCCACGACATCGCCTTTGATCACATCCATTTTTTGTAATTGGAAAAGTGCTGTAGCTACGATGGAATAACGATCAACTTCAAAGAATTTCCTGAGATTTTCCCTGGATTCACTTCTGCCAAATCCATCAGTTCCCAATGCAATAAATGGTTTATCGATAAAAATGGATATCTGTTCAGCAACCAGCTTGATGTAATCTGACGCTGCGATCACAGGACCAACCTTATTGTGCATGAGCTCACACGCGTAGGCTTTACGCCTCTCCTTGGTGGGGTGTAGACGATTCCAGCGTTGTGCATCCTGGGCATCCAATCTCAGTTCTGAATAACTCGTGACACTCCAGATATCGGCAGTAACTTTCCATTCCTTTTTAAGAATGTCAGCAGCCGCCAGCACTTCACCCAGGATAGCTCCAGAGCCCATTAATTGAACGTGCATATCTGCTTTGGCTTTACCCGTACTTGAAAGGTGATACATCCCCTTAATAATACCTTCTTCGGCATTCTTGGGCATGGCTGGATGGATATAGGGTTCATTCTCCAGGGTGAGATAGTAGAATTCATCAATCTGTTCCTGCATCATTCGTTTCATTCCATGCTGAATAATGACTGCAATCTCGTAGGAGTATGCAGGATCGTAAGCACGGCAATTGGGTATGGTTGCAGCAGCAAGAAGACTGTGTCCATCCTGATGCTGGAGACCTTCCCCATTGAGGGTTGTTCTGCCAGCAGTTGCTCCCAGCAGGAAGCCTCTGGCACGGATATCACCAGCCAGCCAGAACATGTCGCCTACTCTCTGGAATCCAAACATGGAGTAGTAAATATAAAATGGCATCATGTTGACACCGTGTGTGCTGTAGGATGTGGCAGCTGAAACCCAGGAACTTGCAGAACCTGCTTCAGTAATACCCTCTTCTAAAATTTGCCCCTTGATATCTTCTCGATAATACAGGTATTGATCCGAATCCACTGGATCGTATAGCTGACCGACGCTTGAGTAAATACCCAGACTCCTGAACAGGGCTTCCATACCAAAAGTTCGGGCTTCATCTGGTACAATGGGCACGACCCGCTTGCCCATGATTTTATCCTTGGTCAGCATTGATAAAATACGCACAAAGGCCATGGTGGTGGATTGTGCCCGATCCCCAGTGCCCTCAAGCGCAGCTTTGAAAGCTGACAATTCAGGAGTTTGGGTGGGTTCCGCTGAGCTCCGACGAGCCGGGAAATTTCCACCTAATGCTTCACGGCGGGCTTTTAAATATTTGACTTCTTCAGAATTTTCATCTGGACGATAGAAGGGAGCCTTGATCACCTCTTCATCTGAGATGGGAATACCAAAACGGCTGCGGAAGGCTTTTAATTCTTCTTCATTTAATTTTTTCTGGCCATGGGTGATGTTTTTACCCTCACCAGCTTCACCCATTCCATAACCTTTAACAGTACTGGTCAGGATCACAGTAGGTTGATCCACATGGGCCAATGCTTCAGCATAAGCGGCATAGACCTTGGCAGGATCGTGTCCACCGCGTTTCAGCTTTTCCAGGTCTTCATTACTGAGATGATTCACCATCTCAAGCAGTTCAGGATATGCTCCAAAGAAATGCTCACGAATATAAGCGCCACCTTCAACGATGTATTTGAGGATGTCACCATCCACAACTTCTTCCATACGCTTGGCCAGGATACCGTCTTTATCTTTGGCCAGCAGCTCATCCCATTCTGAGCCCCAAATAACTTTAATGACATTCCAGCCAGCACCTCGGAAGGCTCCTTCCAGCTCCTGGACCACTTTGCCATTTCCGCGGACAGGACCATCTAGTCGTTGCATGTTGCAGTTTACAACAAAGATTAGGTTGTCCAGCTTTTCACGGGAAGCCAGGGTAATTGCTCCCAGCGATTCTGGTTCATCCATTTCCCCATCACCCAGGAAAGCCCAGACTTTGCGATCACTCCTTGGAATCAGTTCGCGGTTTTCCATATAGCGCATAAAGCGGGCTTGATAAATAGCCTGCAGGGGTCCCAGACCCATGGAAACAGTTGGGAACTGCCAGAAATTGGGCATTAACCAGGGGTGTGGATAGGATGATAGACCGCCACCATCGGCTAATTCACGACGAAAGTTTACCAGGTCTTGTTCACTGAGGCGACCTTCCAAAAAGGCGCGTGCGTAAATTCCCGGTGAACCATGACCTTGAAAATATACGATATCTCCACCAAACTCATCGGTGGCTGATCTGAAAAAATGATTAAAGCCTATCTCCAGGAGAGTTGCTGAAGAAGCGAAGGTTGAGATGTGACCGCCAATACCATCACTGACCTTGTTGGCTCGAACCACCATGGCCATGGCATTCCAACGCACAATAGATTTAATACGACGTTCGATATCCCTGTCGCCAGGAAATTGCGGCTGTTGGGAAACGGGGATGGTATTCAGGTAGGATGTGTTGGGACTATAGGGAAGTCGTACACCATGCCGGCTGGCATAATCGATAAGTTCATTTACCAGAAAATGGGCTCGATTAACCCCCTCCTCTTCAAAAACAGCTGCGAGAGAATCCAGCCACTCACTGGTTTCCTGGGGATCGGTATCTTTATTAATGTTTACACTAGCCACGGCATACCTCAATAAATATTTGTATTTTTTTGGATTGAAAATTGGTAGGATAATTCAGAGTAACTCATACTAACGTGACTATAATAGTCGCAAATCTTCAAGCTGCAATAGCAATCGCAGTCTCTATACCGATTTATCCCGATTTTTTGTCCCATATTGGAACTCCCCGCATTGATTCTTGTAGACTCTTAATCTCGGGACAATCTAAACCGAAATGGATAATCTCCGATTTAAAACCCCGGGTTTAAACCCGGGGTTAGATACACTCTATTTTTTGGATTTTCTAGCTCGGCGCATGCTAAAATATTTCAGGGGGTTCAGCCCAATGGCAATACTTCTTTTAACAGACTGGGCTTCTTCCGCATCTGATTGAGCCGTGAATTTGTCCAGGGCTTTTTCAATGACAGTGCGTGTAGGATTGAGAGCATAGCGCGAAAAGTCGATGGCTTTCTGCCTGGCAATATCGTTCAATTGCTGTTTGATGTGACGAATAGGTTCTGCTACAATGGCTTTGGTGGAATCAAGAATCTGTCTGGGATCAGGAGAAAGATCACGGGTCGACTCGATATAAGTCATTCTACAGTAGTTTTCAGTAATCAATGAAATACGGGACAGCAACACGGCATTGGTAAAACCACTGGCAATAGAGGCCATGACCTTGTCGAAGAAGGGAATGCTCTTTAAGGTATCCGAGCCCATCTTGGAGATCAGCTCTTCCACTGCGAACTCCACTCCCTCGGAACCTCCAATAGCTATTGAATAGTAAATCTGTTTCATAATCTGCCACAAGTCTCTCCCACTGGCCCGACCAGTATAGAGGGTGAAAATTTCCTTCACCAGATTCACATTGGCTGAAAAGATGAGTATGGCATCGATAAATCCATATTGGGATACGGCACTACTATAAAACAAATGAACTACATATTTTCGCCTGATCTCATCACAGCGTTGAGATAGTTCCTGAGTTGATAACTCGTAACGCGTTTTCAGGCTTCCTACCATTGGATTGGAATACCCTATTTCCTTGAGATATTTATTTCCCATCCTGCGCTGCAGGCGCATTTCCATGAGCTCGGCTTCTTTTCGCTTTTTCCTTACGGGGCCTGGGTCACCACTGAGTCTACTGATCCTGTACAAGGGGATGACCACAAAGTAGACCAAGACTGAGATAAGGATTGCCAGAACCAGGTAACCGAGATAAGGATTCGCCGTGTAGGCCAGTACATAAAAATTGAGCATTTCCCTCAAAATGAGGTATGCGAAAAGGGCGATAATAAATAGGACTAGGCGCTTTAGCATTTTCATTATCTAAAACTAACTCTGATATGCTAATAATGGTACCTCATAAAATAAAAGAAGCCCACTTAAAAAGTGGGCTTCTTTGTTTAGCGGAGGAGTGACTAACCAAACACTCTGTAACGTGATTTATTTGAGCAACATCATCTTCTGTGTTGCACTAAAGGATCCCGCTTCCATTCGGTAGAAATAAACTCCAGATGCCTGATTTTCAGCCATCCATAGAATATTGTAGCTACCAGCTTCTAAGGCCCCATTCACCAGTGTCTGTACCAGACTTCCTCGCATATCAAAGATGTGGATTTTGACATCTTGAGTTTCTGGAAGATCAAATGCGATGGTAGTTGCCGGGTTGAAGGGGTTGGGGTAATTGCCCTTCAAAGCAAATTCTGTAGGAATCAGGGCATCATCAACAGCCACTGGAACATACAAGGTATCTGAATTTGAAGCCACACTCTCAACATCAGGGGTGTAAAGCGCAGTCAGATGGTAAATATAGCTTTGGTCTTCATCCAACTCGTCAACCTCGGTGTATCTGCGTACTCCTGGATGGTCGATGGTAGCAACCATGACATCGTTACGATACACATTGAATCCCATGAGAGATGTCTCTCGTGTTTCACGTATCCCTGTGTCACCTGCCACTGCCAGAGCATTTGACGTGCTTTCAAATACATGACCATCTGATGTGCTGTTGAGGCTGAGGACTGAGGTTCCACCAAGGTTGTCACTGACAACACCCTGAACCATCACATTCCTGTCCCATCCATTGCCGGACAGTAGCAACCAGTTTGCTCCACCATCGATTGAAACCAGATCACCATAGCCAATAACTGCCGGACCTTCATCAAGACCAATAGGATACTCACCATCCAGAGTACCTACTGCTTCGAAGCCAATCCAGAACCAATCAGAAGCACTAATCTCAACAGGTTCAGTGATTTCTACTTCATTCCATCCATAGGCTACAGGATTAGAAACTACCTGCTCATAGACCAGGGTTTCTGCAAGTTCACCCGTCCAGATCTTGACAGTAATTTGAGCATAATCATACAGATAGAAGCGTATCATTTCAAGCATATCGCCATCTGCGTCAACCAGGTTATCAGGTGAAAATCTGGCTGCCCCAATGATATTGCCTCCCTCAGTGACACCCAGAGCTTCTTCATAGACACCGTTATCCCAGTGCAGGTTGTAGTGGTCTGTGTCCATGGACCAGCTCAACTGAACGGTCTGGGCTTCATCGATTTCTGCCACAAAGGAAGTGGGTGGGTAGTAGGGATTCTGAAGATAAATGCTCACTGGATCTGTTGTTTCAGATTCTTCAAGCGTGTAAACAGCTGAAACAGCGTAATGATGTTCTCCAAATTCAACACCTGTATCTAGATAAGCAGTCGTAGTAGAATCATCTGTGGTAAAAATGGTTTCGCCATCACGATAAATGCTATAGGCTTCAAGAACAGGCGGAACTGGTGTGGCATCAAAACTGGCATGTACATTTACATTGCCTGTTACACCAAATCCAGAGCTCAGGTCATACCACCATCCACCCGTACGCACCATATCTGAGTAACCAGGGCGAACTGGACTAGCACCATCATGGGTAAAGGCGAAGCCACCGAAGATCTCAACACTGTAACCGATATAAAGAATTGCTGAATCGCTTACAACATAGGGTGTTTCCAGGGGAATCTCATTCCATTCATCTAGATCGAAAGTCGTAACGGATTGAGAGAAGATTTCGTTTACTGCATCCTCTCCAGTCCACATTTTCAATGTATATGTCCCCAATTCATTTGCTGGAACAAAACCGATACTCAACAACTCTGTACCCACCATTTCGGTCAGGTCAGTCGCATCATATTTGATGGCAACATCATATGTCCCACCCCCCCATGATTCATAAGCACCTGCGTAGACACCTGAATCGTATCCAAGCTGTCCCATGATTGTGGGAAATGTTGGTGCGACCCACGACAGGCTGACTTCATTAATGTCGGTTTGTATAGCCAAGAGACTATCAGGGCTAGGATATGGACTCACCAATTCAATCGAGGCTATTGGAGAA
>JADHUM010000084.1 GCA_016784545.1 Candidatus Neomarinimicrobiota bacterium | reverse complement strand
TGGATCCTCGAAATACATCTGATACATTGCTGCGACCCTCAGAACCAACAATCATGAGATCGACAGCTTCCTCTTCTACTGCAGCAATAATTTCCTTAAATGGAACGCCTATTTTGAAAATAATTCTAAGCTTGAGTTTTGGGCTGTTCATATCCTCAAGTAAGTGATCAAAACCTGCTTTACGCTCCCGCATTTCGCGCTCGATGTATTCCTTTTCTGCTTTTTCAGCATAGGCCTCAATTGATCTATCAAACTGATTGGATGCAATTTTGCGAATGATATTCAAATCTCTGCTATTGATCACATTAATGATGAGTAATTCAGCATTGAATTTTCCTGCCATCAAAAGTGCGTAGCCTAAAGTCTCATTAGAGGTTGTGGAGAGATCCAGAGCGACCATTACTTTTTTTATTGATTTCATTTGAGCTCCATTCGTTATCAATAATTTTTATTTAAACATTCAGCATCCTGTTGTTTAAGGAAACATGACCTGAGACAATTAATGTGCACTTGTACCGAGATGTTTAGCCCATTCCGGGAAAATATCTGTTTCAATCCCCATTAAATCTGCGCCAATTGTATAAAAGTAGGTTGTGATGACGATGACGCCGATGATGTTTATAAAAAATCCTGCTCTGGCCATCTCAGCGATCTTCACTCGCCCGCTGCCAAAAACAATGGCGTTGGGTGGGGTTGCAACCGGCATCATAAATGCGCAGGAGGCGGAGATGGTAGCGGGAATCATCAGGACCAGTGGGTTCGCTTGCATGGCAAATCCAACGGAAGCGAGAATGGGTAGTATCATTTCAGTGGTGGCTGTGTTGGATGTTAGCTCGGTTAAGAAGGTCAATCCAAAGCAAATAAAAAGGATCATGATTACGGGAGACATTCCTGCCAGACCGGCAAACTCATTCCCTATCAAAGAAGAAAGACCTGTTACCTGAAATCCTTTTGCCAGAGCGAAACCGCCACCAAAGAGCAGGACGATATTCCAGGGCAGATTTTTAATCACATCCGCTCCCATCAAAGTTGCAGATCTAACATCTTTACTCCTGGTGGGTATGAAGAAGAGTATCATAGCCATGAATAATGCCACTGTTCCGTCATCAATCAGATCAGGATAAGGGATCAGTTGTGACCAACCCGGAATGGTCAAAATACCCAGGGTGAGTTTCTTGCGAAAAACCCATAATATTGCTGTGAGCGAGAATACTGTTAATACGGCCTTTTCTTCATAAGCCATTTTTCCCAGACTGCGGTATTCCTCCTCCACTAGGGCAGGGTCAACATTGATATGTTGTGGAACGCGAAAGAATATTTTTGTCAGGATCAGCCAGATAATTACAATCATGATTATCGATATGGGTAAAGCCATGACAAACCAGCTTCCGAATGTTATAAGGGGAGCTTCTGGAAAAGTGATTTCAACTATTCGAGCAAACGAAAGATTGGGGGGTGTTCCTACAAGAGTTGCCACGCCCCCCATGGAACAGGCATAAGCAATACCTAACATCAGACCAACAGTAAAGTTATGTGTTTCTTTCTCGGCGAATTTTTCTTCCATCTGCATCACTATGGCCAGGCCAATGGGGACCATCATTATTGCGGTTGCCGTATTTGATATCCACATGGATAAAAATGCGGCGGCAATCATGAATCCAAGTACAATCCGAGCTGGACCTCCGCCAATAAATCTGATAATAAACAGGGCAATACGTCGATGAAGTTTCCATTTCTCCATGGTAAGAGCTATCATGAATCCCCCGATAAACAGGAAAATGGTGCTATTGATGTAAATTGGAGCAACGAGCTTGCCTTTAAGTATCCCAAGTAAGGGATAGAGTAACAGAGGAAGTAATGCTGTGGCATATAAGGGGATGGCGTCGGTGATCCACCAGACAGCCATTAATACTGCGACTGCGGCCATACGTGTAATGACTGGTTTTTCAGGATCAAAATCAAAAAACAGGATGATCACCAAAAACAAAATCGGTCCCAGGGTCAGGCCAATTTTTTGGGTAATACTTTTGGAGAGATCAGTTATTTCGTCGTGCAAGATTCGTTCCTAATTATTGATACCGTTACAATTCATCCTGCTGAGCCCTTGTTCATCAGGGTGAGCCAGAATCGTCCTGCTGAGCCTGCCTGCCCCGCAGAAGGCGGTGGTCGAAGCATGAGTCATTGACGGAAACGTCGCACTTCGTCCCTCGACTCCGCTCGGGATGACACTAGCTCAGCGGGACGAAACACTCTAGCCAGGGTGACGAGAAATGTGCTATGCATTGTTAAAGGCAAATTCACGCTCTCACTTCACATATCTACTTAAATGTTATCTGCGTGGTCAGTTCTATTTTAGCGCGGTTGTATTCCCTGCTCCCTTCGATCTTGTTTGTGTAGAGACGATAGGTTGGTGCAAGTACCAGAGATCCTTTCTCAGATTTATGCAGGGTGTATGAGTATGACAACCACAGATAGGTAAACTTACTTGAGACAGCCGCTACAATATCCGGCGTCGTATTAGCCATATCATAGGAGGCTACCAAAGTCCCCGGGCCCAACTTGCCCACTAATTTAATTCTGGAGATCCAACCTTTATAGGCAGCAGTTCCAGTTAAGCTATCCGTTACTGACTGATTTGTGAGTCCGGCAAAAGCAGATACCGAAAACCCGGCGACTTTCGGTAAATTTAGCTCAGCACCATAAGTCATTGGAGCAGGGTTCCCTGCATCGGCGAGGGTCATCAAAAATTGCGGCGTCATTTTCAGGCCCATTAGGGAGATAGGGTAGCTAAGATACATGGTGTATTGATCCTTGGTTTTGGAATCAGCAGCAGTACTCAGAGAAATTGTAGTATCCTGGACGATATGACCCAGACTGTCAACGGCATAACCATAGGATGTATCACTTGTTTCAACAAAAAACGCATCGACTATTTTCTTACCCTCATTGTTGTCAACCAGCAGCTTCAGATCAATTTTTTGCCCAGCGAATTTATAATTCAGGTTGAAACCATGAGCCGCGTTGTTGTTATATGTGTCCCAGGGTTTATCCAGGATGATTGAGGGGTAATAGTGAATGTCTAGGAGGGGGTTATGTGTTATGGGGATTATTCCAGCGGACCAGCCGAATTTTTCACCGGTGTGTCCGAAATACATTTCCATAAAATCCACGGATCCGCGACCTGCACCTGGTACACTGGTACTGCTGGGGGTTAAACCTGTTCCGAATTCACCGATTTTTGAGGTGGTCCCATTGTGACCTAAACGGGTATTGAAAAAATAGCCATCCCCAATATCGGCAGCTATTAGGATCCTGGCACGATAGTAATAGTAGAAATCTTCTGATTTAATGCCATATGCCCCGTTGTCCATGATATCCAGACGCGGTCGGACGCGGGCATCTCCCGTGATGCTTACCTCGGCAAATACACAGGTGAAAAACAAAAATATAGATATTAGATAGATGCTGGGTTTACTCATACTTCCTCCATGATTCGATGGGAATCAAATTTTATTGTTAAGCGATTTGCTTATCCTGTAAATGTTGAGCTAAATCTTATCATAATAATTCCAGGATCAACAATTGATTGCATAGGACCCAATTTCCGGGTGGATCAAAATAATATGATAATGACCATGAAACTTGGTTTTTTGTGAGGGGTGTTTATTTAGGTGTGCTTCATATGTTTAATTTCAGATGGGATATGTTAATCTAAACAAATTTCGACCTCTCAATGCAAAATCTAGGAAGCGCATAGAGTGAACTAGCCTTAAATACCATTTTATAGGAAAACAATCTGTTAAATACCAGTATGAGTCTGGCCAGATATAAAGAATAGTGGCGATTAATCGTTACTCAAATATTCCATATTCAATCCCTGGAATGTAGCAATCAACTGAAATCCTCGACTGTTTAGGAGATTATACGTAAGTCTAAATTCCTTTAAAATTTTGTGTTCTGCGTACTGAAACCGCAAGTCCAATTCAGGTTCCCATTTTGCATCTGGCAAACCAAGGGAAATTATATTATCCACCGAATCCCAGGGTGTGCTCACAGTCTGATCCCCTTGTTTGTGCATATTAATTAGACAAAAGGTTTGGTGCTTTTCGAAATTATGCTTCCAGCCAAATGAGAATCCATACGCATTGGGTGCTATATATCCCAGCGGAATCTGATTGACCTCAACATTGGTAAATTTGCCACCATTGGTGTATAGCCAGGGTGAAGCAAGCCAGTATTCTATAAAAATCGAGTTTTCAGTAGATTTTTGTTCAAACCCCAGCGTCAGACCAAACACATCCTGGGCATGATCACGATCAGCCACATCGATTTGAAACTCGTCCAACAAAAAATCAAAATAAAATCGCTTCTGGTTCCCCAATTTAAAATCAATATCCATCCCCATCATCTGGTTGTCATTATTCGCTCCTGGCGTGCCCTCCTCCACGTTTCCATGCAGTTGTTCCAACTGAAATATTGCTGCTGGGTTCAGGTAAGCAAAATCCACTCCTCGTTGGACACCAGTGGCTAAGACAAAATCCTTCAAACCAAGGATCAGGCGAGTCCCAACGGGGAATTGGAGCCTCCGATAATATCCCCATCGCTTGTAAGCACCTTCGTCAGACTGCCGATCATCCAGCCGTATGAGATGGTAGTTATATTCAACTTTATCCCATAGTTCAAGATGCAATGATGCATGATTTAAACTGGGAGTAAATGAGCTGAACAGACCAGCATTTCTCATGGTAGGTCCAGACCTGATATAATTTCTCCCAACTGAGAATGATTGATTCATGAATAGCCATTTAAACTCGCTGATCTCAGTGACAAGAGTAACATCTTTCCGATCGTATGAATGAATCATATAGGAATCAGTGGGGTAATTCCGACTAAATATGATGAATCGATTCTCGAGATTAAAGTTTTGATTAGATGTAACAAAATCAAATGGAATACTAAATGATTTAGTAGCAACAGATAGATTGCTCAGGACCCTCACTCCAGATCCGAAACTGAACGACACAAAAAAGAGAATGATGACCCAGATGAGAAATGGTCCACGAAATATTCTCATGCCATCAGCTTGTGTTTAGTGTTATTTGACGTGAATTGGAGTAGACGTATCACCCGATCTCATGGCAGCAAAAAAACTAAGCATACGGGGTAATCCAAGTTTGTTCGCTAAATATAGGATACCTAACTCTGCAGCCATGGTAGGCGAAATACCAATCCCTAAGGGTTGGAGAGATGCCATCCCCACGAGAATGAAGAAAATCAGGAGATCTGATATTTTCCAGAAATCAGGTCCTAAAGACTTTGATCTAGCGATATAATTCACTGTTGTTATTACTGTGATTAACCCAAGCACTGCATAACGAATAATTTCAATAAGTTGAGGAATTGAACTATCCAGCTCTGCAAGAGGAAATCTTTCAAGGCTGTTTAGAAGATAAATCTGGACTATACCAACAGCGATAAGCAGAATCTCCATATTATGTGGAAAAATCGAGCCACGAAATGAGAAAATTATTATTAAGATAAGGCTAAAAATTAGAAGTGGTGCAGCAGTTGACCAATCTTGTCCAAATGTTGAGATGATAATGATGCTTATAAAGTAGAGCAAACTTAATATGGGTAGAAAACGGATTCTAATCAGCATTTGGTAACCAGGGAGATGATCCTCATCCCAGCTGAAGCGCTCGATAACTCTATTGACCAAAACCAGGCCAAAATCAGTCAATTTTGTTACCAAAATGAGTGCAATCGTCAGAATCAAATAGCATGTCATTGCGATGATACCTGGGGAGCTCGTAAGAGAGATAATCGCCATAACGCCGAAAATACTCAGATAAATAAAAATAGTAAGCAACGTGCCTTTGTACGAGCCTGTCTCATTATAAAGTAAATGATGGAGGTGGTTCTGGTCAGGTTCTAAAGGGTGCAACCGTTTTCTGAGTCGATCGTAAAATACGCGAGCAGTATCAATAATGAGGTAGCTGCTCAGGAGAATGAAGGGTGTAATATTTAAATTCGAAATTGATGGGGTCGTAGCAAAAAAAAGGAGGGGAAGCACGGCTACATGGTAACCGAGGAGTAAACTACCACTATCCCCCATGAAAAATTTGGCAGGTCTCTGATTAAAATGAAGAAAGGCGGCCATTGCACCCATAAAAATCGTATTGAAATAGATGAACTCTTTATTTCCACTCACCCAACCAATCACCAGGGCAAAGAAGGAAGTCAAAAATATGTATCCCCCAGCAAGACCATCCATCCCATCAATCAAATTTACGGCATTCACGATCCCTACAAACCAAAAGATGAATAAGGCTCCTATGATGAAGGGATTATCGGTTAGCGAAATCCCGAAAAAGGAAATTAAAGGCACTGCCTTGATAAACTGCACCCAAATCAGAAAAGCGGTCATTATTTGAGTAGGAAGTTTTAAACGCCAGGAGATGCTCCAGTAATCATCGATCGCACCCAAGAGAAACATGGTAATCCCTGCCAAAAAATACCAGGTGAATTGCATATGATCGTTCATGATGAACCAGCCAACCACGATTATGGCCGAACCAAAGGCAATACCTCCAAACCTTGGTTTTGCCTCTGTATGAAGCTTTCGTTCAGTGGGCTGATCTAAAAACATCTCCGGTTCCATGTATCTCAGGAGGAATCTAGAGAGCCATAGAGTTGAAGCATAAATTAGAGCAAAATAACTAACTGTGGTCATTACCATCCTTCAAACGTTCAAAACAAAAACTTAGAATCCGTTTAAAATAACATGAAAAACCTCTACTGATGAGACTTTTGTCACAAATATAATAGATCCATATTGGTGCTCGTCAAAAAAATAACATTATCAAGTAAGCTGCCAGGGTTATTGCCACATAACAGTTTGTATATTTGGTAATAACATACTTTCGTTTAATAAGTTGGCAACAATTAATGATCATGATCGGTTCAATTGATTTTTCTTGAATAAATTGGTAACTCGTACTTCCATCGGAATCAATATATTCAAATTATCGTCTTGCCAATTATTTCGACCTATCGATACTAAAATTATTAAACTGAATTAATAATTTTTCATTTATTGGATATTGACCTGGCAGTACCATTTTCGAGGAATGACAACTTCCACAACTCATACAATATTTATTTATGGGTTCCCCCATTTCTGGATTTCATAGAAAAGCACCCCGAAAGGTGCTTTTCTATGAAGGTTTCCTGACAAATATCAAAAAATTATTTTTGTACCTTTTTCTTCTGATTCTCATCCCAAATCAGAACGACGGGGCTGGCGACAAAAATCGAAGAATAGGTTCCCACTACCAGACCTATAGTTAAGGCAAATGCGAAAGGTTTGATTACCTCTCCACCAAAGAAGAGCAGGATCATTACAACGGTAAGAGTTGTCAATGAAGTGATGACTGTTCGATTCAGTGTCTGATTCAAACTCAAATTCAGGACAGATTCAAAGCTATCATTACGCTTGGCTTTGGCGTTCTCTCTGACCCGATCAAACACAACGATTGTATCGTTAAGTGAATAACCCACAATAAACAGGAAGGCAGCCAGAACTGAGAGTGATATCTCCATGTTCAGTAAAGAGAACAATCCAAGGGTAATCAATACATCATGAGTCAATGCAACCAGGGCACCAATGGCATACATAAATTGAAATCTAATTGAAATATAGATCACAATCCCTATCATGGCGATGAGCACTGCTGAGATCATATCGCCTTTGAGTTCCTTACCAATCTTAGGACCCACTGTTTCAAGACGCCTGACTTCAAATCCTGTTTCGCCATGGATTGAAGCCAGGGCCTCACGTATCGTGCTGACCTGCTCCTCACTCTGGGTTGAAGTTTTAACATGAATAAGAAATTCATCGACTTTTCCAAATCCACGGATGGCCGCATCACCGTATCCAATTTGAGAGAGGACATTACGAACTGCCTCTGCATCTGTGGATTCTTGAAATAAAACCTGGATCTCGGTCCCGCCCTCAAAATCAATACTATAGAGGGGACCACCATGGAGAACAATACTTATCAACCCGGCTAAAATAACTGCGCCGGAAATCATGGCGGCGAGCTTGCGTTTGCCGAGAAAGTCGATATTTACATTTTTGATCAATTCAAACATTTTCAATATCCTTAAATACTCAGCTTGGTCATGGTTTTACGCTCAGTCAGCACCATGAAAATTGTCCTGGTGATGAAGATGGCTGTTATCATGGAGGTCAGAATCCCCCAGAATAATGTGGTTGCAAAACCTTTGATTGTACCACTACCAAACTGCCATAGAACACCTGCTGCCAGGATAGTCGTAAGGTTGGCATCAACAATAGTCGTGAGGGCTCTATTAAACCCATCATCGATAGATTTTTTCACAGTCTTGGCATTTCTGAGCTCTTCTCGAATTCGCTCAAATATGAGCACATTGGCATCAACTGCCATACCTACTGTCAGGATCAAGCCTGCAATACCGGGTAAGGTAAGTGTGGCGTTCAGGGTTGATAGAACAGCCAGTGTAAAGCCTAAATTGAGGAACAGGGCAATATCAGCTATCAAGCCAGCTCCACGATAATAGACAGCCATAAAGATTACCACCAGAATGAAACCAACCAGGGTAGCTCGTGTACTATCTGCCACTGAGTCAGCTCCCAGAGAGGCACCAATCGTTCGTTCCTCTTCAATTATCATAGGTGCGGGTAAAGCACCGGCACGTAAAACAACGGCCAATTTTTTGGCATCCTGAAGATCATTCATTCCTTCAATCTGGGTACGCCCATCAGAGATTTTATCCCTGATTACACCAGCCATGTGGACATTTCCGTCCATAACAATGGCGATTCGTTTCCCTACATTCCCAGCTGTAATTTTTGTCCATTCCCTTGAACCCTCGTCATTCATTGAGAGATGTACAACAAATTCAGCTCCGGAAAAGCCACCAAGAGATTCCCTGGCATCAGTAACTACATCACCGGTGAGTTCAGCACTGCTCTTCATGAGATAGAGTGCTCTATGCAAACGGCCATCTCCAGTTATATCGCGTGTTGAGACGCCCCATGCCAGTTTGCTCTCATCTGAAATTGCTGCAGCAATTGCCGGTTTCTCAAGTTTGCGCTTAATGGAGCGTACATTTTCCTCAGGAACCCAGATGGTATTGCTGCCAACATTAATCAATGAGGAGAATGGGCGGTTGAGATCACCAGTTCCGGTAATACTAAGGGAGTCTCCATCATCACCAGAAAGTACGTCAGCCAGACTGGGCGCTGAGGTTTCCTCGCTAGTGTCTGCAGCAACTGCTTCAGTGGAATCTTCTGGGACTTCATCACCCATCTCCCTGGCCCAGGCTTTATCAATATTACGAATAACCTCATCCAGAAGTTGGGGGTCTTCCTGCACCAGAACAAATTCCAATAATGCCGTAGCCTGGATTAATTCTCTGGCTTGAGCCTGATTTGAAATACCGGCCAACTCAACAACGATTCTCCAGGCACCCTGACGTTGGATAGTCGGTTCCGATACACCGAACTGATCAACCCTGTTGCGAATGATTTCTTCGGCTCTATCAACAGCATCTTTGGCGTCGGCTTCCAGTGCATCCAGGACATCTGCATTGGGTCCCTTTTCATAGATGGGGAAATAGCGGGCCAGGCGAATATTTGTGGCATCGACATTTTTTCCGAAGGTGGAAAAAAACTCAGTTTCATTGTTCTGAGCTTCTTCGAGGCTGGAGCTAATGAGGTCGTTAATTTCTGCGTCACCATCCTCGACTCGGGTTTTGATGAGCTCTTCAAGATCGACTTCCAGGACGACATGCATTCCCCCTTGAAGATCCAAGCCCTGATGAATGATGTTTTTCCGGATGTTCTCCATTTTGCCACTCTCAATCAGAGCTTCTTTTTGGGTCTCATCCAT
>JADHUM010000083.1 GCA_016784545.1 Candidatus Neomarinimicrobiota bacterium | reverse complement strand
GTCTTAAGCTTCCTTCAGATTCGCAGTCACCCACGACACCCTTGCTCTCGACTAGTGGTTGGAAACTACAATCCTCCACAGTGGACTTGCACCACCTAGTTATTAACCATGCACGGCACACGATAAAAAAAGGGCAGACAAATGCCTACCCTTTTCATGTTACATATGAGACCAGTTAATTTTGATCAAGCCTCAATTTAAAGCCTACCAGGATGGCGGCACTGGGAGTCCACTCATTATCCGATGTATAGACAAGCACACTAAGGGGCAAGCCCAGAGTCTTGTTGACATTATATGTGTATTTTGTCATGATGCTGGGACCGGAAACCTGAAAAACAGCCTCGTGACGTGGAAAACGTTTCTCTATGAGGGGAGAGGCATAGTCGACACGAAAGAAAAGTCCTGACTCATCCAGTGAGGCTGCATCTCCGTTTTTAAATTCCTCTGTGGTATCTCCAGCAGCCACATTATAACTGCGTTTCAGATTCTGGAAGCTGACACGATCATCAATGATCTGACTATGGTCAACCCGGGCGATGACACCACCGAGACGGATTTGCAAGGCACCTGCAAAAAGTCGCTTCTCTTTACCAATGGGAAAACCTGAGAGTGTGGTGTTAAAACTGAGATTCATCAAACCACCCAGATCGTAGCTATTGATAAAGGTACCACTGGCCAGGGCTGCCTCCAGGGATTGGAAAAATAACTCCCCATACAAAACCTTATACTTAAAGGCACCAAAACCACCAATACCACCGGTGAGGTGGTCGTCAGCATCATCTGTTCCTGCGCGGTACCCCAGGGGAATGGAGGGTGATGGGACCTGAATTCCCATCTTGAAGATGGGGGTAATCACACCAAAACGGGCATATCCGGCTTCTCCGTAGGGACGACCAAAAAGCTCATTGCCCCATTCAACGGTGATTCCACCAGATTTTCCGAAGAGATAAACCAAGCGATCTGTACCAATCTGTAAATCAGTATGGGTCCAAAATGATTCGACTTCCAGATAGTCAATTTCTGGCCGATGTTTTGTCGACTCATAGGGTTCAGAGGTATCCAGATGATAATAGGTTTCTTTCTCGGAAATGGTCTGAGCCAGGGTCGAGCCCAGCACCCACATCACCTCCATATTATCGATGACATTGTAACCTTCTGAGACGGTTCCATAGCGAATTTGATAGAGCTGTCTTTGACCCGATTTGGATCTTACCGCAATGACATTGTCTGTTGAGGCGATGGGGGGTAGATTCGTTTCGTTAAGGGTGATAAACTCTTCCACTGCATTCTCAATAAGCAGACGAAAGGGTTCATACTCAACAGTCCATGCGTCAAAGCGACGGGGGTCCAGCGTGGGTGGAGCTTTGGGCTGGGCCCAAACGGCAGAAAGTGAGAGTATAAGTGTGAGTGTCATCAGGAGCATTTTGCGAATTGATATAGTCATTTTCAAATCCTCCTAGAAGTACACTGCTATGGATGGGACAATGTAGAAACCAGGTTCCCATTCATATTCAAGCGCTGTGGTTGAGCCCGGTGTGGGATCAATATAATTGAATGTCATTGGGCTCCAGAAATAGGTCATATTCAAATTGACCCCCAGCCATTCCGTGATGGTATAGGCCGTGGTAAAGTCAAAACCACCAAAGCCATTCAGACTAATGTTGAGTTGCGCCGCCAGCTTGATTCGATTAAAAAAGCGGTTATTCATATCCGAGGCATATTCCGCCCGGAACAGACCAAACACAGATTCCAGGGGATCGCTTTTGTCCAGCAACCCAAAAGCACCAATACCATCTGAAACACCTGCTTCAGTATCCAGGACATTACCATAGGCAAATTGCATATAAGTAAAACCTATTTGAAGTCGCAATGATCCCAGAGGGACAAAACCTGGCTGATCGGCTGTGGTTCCAATACGGCTGGTAAAGCTATAGTAGAATTGACCTGAAGAAGGGTTATAGACCACATTGGAAGGATTCAAGAATCCTGTTGTATCCGTATTTCCCAAAAAGTTCATGTCCTGAAAAGACAAACTGCCTCCAAAATTGGGGGAGTCAAATTTCAAAACACCACCGAATGTACCTTCAAGGGGAGAGTTGTTATTCTTCATCAGATTTAAATAGGATGCCGGGAGTGTGACATAAAACTTCAAAACTTCTGTTGCCAGACCCATGTTCAGGGTCCGGGAAGCAGCAGCCGGAAAACCAAGATCTTGTCGACCAAATTCCGTGGCAAAAGCAAAATTGGGATTCACACGAATAAACATGCGGGGGAAAACTGAAATATCCACGCGTCGATGTGTCCACCAGAAAGCATCACGGACCTGCTTGTTACTACGCTCTTCAAAAACGTTAACAACATCACCGCGGCCACCACCAACATCTACAGCTGCCAGGTAGTCCCAGTTGTATTTACGACTTTGAATGCGCTGAATCATTTCCATATCCATGCTATCCAACACGGTATTCACCAGCTTGTTCAAGACGCCACTACGACCTTTGGCATAAATGCTTTCCAGGCTGGCATTGCCCTCCACATCTATGCCGACGATCACTCGTAATTCATCGGTTTCCTGAACTTCCAGTTCGGCCATATCATCAATTTCCATAAGGGTATCGATATAGGCTTCCATAAAGCTGCGGCTGAATTCACGATCTTTTACAACCCATTCCAGCTTGCCAGTTTCCTGAAATCCCTGTGCCCACATGGTGGATACAAAGACAAGCATAATTACTGAAGTTATGAGGTTTCGTATTTTCACTGGTCCCTCCCTCTTATCATTTCAAACATATTATATTCTACGTCTTTCGTTTAGTAGTTATAGATAAACATTTTGCGATATGATGTTTCACTCTTGTTCTTGTCATCTACACTAAATTTGATTTCTTGAGATTCAACATTATCGAAGGGCTCTTCCAGCTCAACTTCCCAGCGATAGATCTTTCGGCTTCCCAGAACCTGAGCTTCTCCCAGCTGGCGATTTGATCCGATGCCACCTTTCTTTCTGAAGCGGCGGATACTGTTGTTCTTACCATAGGTGGTGATCTCAAAGGTCAGGTAATTCCCATCTCGACCCACTGGATTGATTGAAACCTTGGGTGGCGGAGGTTTGACCACAGTAACGGAGTGACTCATGCCTTTGACTTCACGTCCATCTACGAGGACCTGGAAGGTAATCATCCCCTCTTCAGCCAAATCGGGAAGCTGGGCAATGGTGCCTGGCATAATCCCACCGCGTACTGCCGTTCCGCCGACTCGAATAGAGGTTTCAGAGGAAGGAATATCTCTCAGGGCACCTTCAAAAATATAGGGGTCTCCTACATAAGCTTCGGTGATGGATGGTGCTTTTTGCCAGAGTGGTGGTCTCACCTGAAGCTGGAAGTCCACATCAACATATTCTTCGTCAGAAAGCCTGGTTCCCCGGAGGGTAATCTGACCATCTTTGCGGCCTCTACCCGAAACCACAGTGACGGGTGTGTCGGCATTTAGTTTACCAACCAGATTACCACCCTTAATGGCTGATATCTCCAGATCATCTGCGTCCACGATACCACCAATAATTACTCGAACTTCCCAGGGCAGTCCTTCAACAATACTGACCCGGGGGCGATCCACTGTAATTGTAAAGGGTGCCTGAATGGCTCCACCGGCAGGATCCAGTGTGTTTTGGAATTGCTTTGTCAGGGAAATTTTGCCCACATCGGTCATGGCATCCATGATCTTGTGGACAATGGTTTTATCTGAATAAGATTTCTCCAGCTCCAGTTGTACCAGATCTTCATCAGGCATCACACTGATATCCGCTGACATGCGATAGAGAATTTCAGCTTTTAAATCAAAATCTGATTTGGGGATGATGGCAAGGAAGGTCTTGTTGTCCGGATCTTGATTTTTAGGAACAAGATTGTAGGACAATTCTTGAAGATCTAGTTCTTCTGGCGCATCAATGGGATTGAGATGAATGGTACCCTCAAAGGAATCTTTTGAAAAGGCCCCCTCAAGGGAGACTTTCAAGTTGATGGTATCTTTGCTATGGATATCTGTGGCATTACGAATCCTGACAAGATTCTGGATTTTATCTTTGGATACTTCCAGAAGGATTTTCTTCTGGTTGTCTTTGAAATGTTTTACTTCACCTTCGATAGCGAAGAAGCTGACAATCGTGGCGATATAAATGATAAAATAGACTTCGACACGAGCTTGGAACTTTTTCTTGCGAGCCATGCGGCTACTCCTGTCGTTTTATTTGGCACTCATATTAGCGCTTAACAATCGTTGGATTTCATTGCGGACCCGAATATTGATCTGTTCATCAGCCAGTTCTTTCAGGTGTTGGTTCAAGTTCTCGCTTTGCTCAGCATTTTTTGCAAGTTTATCAATGAGGATACTGGCTTGTTTGGTGAATTTGTTGATTTCTTTGGCAACTTCAGGGACATCTGCTGATTGTACAGCAAATTCTTTCACTGGTGCAGGGCTACCGTCTGCGGATTCCCCGCCACCTCCCGCTTCAGCCGCTTCCTCTTCAAGAGTGATGAGAAAAGTTTCTTTTCCGGCCTGATAAATGGTCAATGCATACAGAAGCAAGAGGCTAAACTCAACTAGCAGCGCTCCAATTGTCACGATTTCTATAAAGCCGAAGCCTTCTTCTGCCACAGATAGAACGGTTCTTAACCCTGTGACTAAAATGAGAAACGCAGCTCCAGAATACACCAGGGCCTGTCGGCTGGGGTATTGCTCCATAACTGTCTTTTTTCTGGTATATCCCTGTTCTTTTGCCATAGCTTTTTCTTCCGTTTTATTCAGTTAAAAATGACGTCTCTAGCAGTAAATCTGATATCGTAACCACAAATTTTTGCCGGTTTTTAATAAGTCTCTAAATGTTGCTTAACAGGTTTGCTTTGTCAAGGAGGATTCTTGTCATCTATGTTTCGGCATCCTATTTCTGAAGTTCAATATCCAAATACCTCGACTCGTAGGTATCCTGTGCACTAAAGTCATATTCAAATTGCGTTTCCCCGGTAGTCAGTATGACCATTCTATCGGGGGTTTGAGTGAAGTTTACGGTCTGGCTGCCATAGACCACTCTCAGCTCCCAATCGGGGAGGGCATGATTCATGGTAAATTCATATAGAAATTTCTGGTTGTACACCTCATCCAGGGCTTTATAAGTGAATCCGAAAGACAGATCCCTGTTGGAGACCTGAAAAATTAACCACTCTCCCTTATCATCCTTAATAATGCCACTAATCGGCGCTGTGTCATCACCAGCTTGAACCCAGGGGGTGGAGGCATTAAAGGGCAGGAGACATTCAAACCTTAGGGGCCATTCCAGGCCATCCTTTAGTCGTCCCTCAATTTTAACATCAAAATTCTTGTATGCTGGATCAGGATGAATGGTCATTCTAAAAGTACTGAAGGGGGTTGATTTTGGTGCCCAATCTTTAAAAGCAAAAATAAAGGGAATGGATATCCAGACTTCTTCTGGTCTGCCCTGTCTGGTAGCTGGCTCAAAGGCGGTACGCTTGATGGCGTTGGTCACGATCTGATCCAGTTCAGGGTGCAGGGGTTCTATTACCTGGGTTTGTTTAACCTGGCCTTCAACTGAAATAAGCGCATTAACTGTCACTGTCCCTTCAATACCTGCCTCGCGAATAGCCCTGGGATAGTGAATACGCGTGCTGAGGGTTTCATACCCCCCAACTGGACGGGGTTTTACAATTTTCGCCGAGTCCTTTTCACCAAAAATCCAGGCACACTGCTGGAGAAGCAAGAGCAAACAAATCGCCTGGATCACCGCTATTGGAAATCGATATTTTTGTGCTCGCATGATACACCTCCCTATGCCCTATCTATATGATTTGGAATATAAGGTCTTGCCTGTTAATAACAATGATTTAGGGCACAGCAAACAGCCACCGGAGAGTTGTCCAGCCAGGAAGTGTAAGTGCAATATCAGTTAAAAATTAAAAGGGGAAGGAGACTCTTTCCATCTACTCTGTTCAAGGGTTGTACGCCAAGGATATCACCGATGGTGGGTGCCAGATCCACTGTTGCAACAGAATCCATTAGCGTTGCAGATTTTAAATTGATAGAGCTGAAAATCAGCGGAACATGACTGTCATAGTCATAGGGTGTACTGTGGGAAGTTCCGTAGGGCGTTCGAAACAACCAACCCTCTTCAATCAGGGTGTACACATCTGGACTTAATTCTGGATGCATGAAGTTTCTCAAACGATAGGCAAGATGATCTTCTGGCGTGGCAGCCAGGAGTTCGGTCTTGGTGTAGAGACGATATATCCCTTCGACTGATTCCATGTAGGTCTGAAGGATAGAGTCAATTACGGCCTGATTCACACCCATGGAGTCCATCAGGGCAAAATCGTAATAATAGCTGGAACCTTTACGAAGGATGTAATTGTGATCTCCATAGAGGGAATCCAGCTCAGCATATGCTCTGGACCGGGTTGCCAGATAGACTTCCTCATTTATCCGGCCTCCTGATTTATTCATGATGTGGGTCCAATGCTCAGGCAGGGGTAAACCACCATGATCAGATGAAAGGGCAAACACAACGTGTTCCAGACCCACTTCCTGATCAAGGAACTCTATAAAATTCATGAGGTAGCCATCAATCTTATGCAAGTGATCCATCACTTCATGGGAAAAGGGACCGTAATAGTGAGCCAACCAATCCATGGTGGACAAACCAATATTCAGAACATCTGGTGAATCATCCTGACCTAAAGCGGATTTCTGAACAATCATGGTTGCCAGATCAAGGGTGATGCGATCCATCCAGGGTCGCCCTGGCAGTTCCCCGTACACCTTTTTATCATCCCAGTCCGCCTCAAAGCCGATGGGAAACACGGGGCTATAGGTTGCCTTCTCAAATTTATCTGTCTCACCGTAAAAAGAATCGCCATGTGTATATTCAGCGAGGAGTTTCAAGTCTATGTCTGTGTTCCAAACAGAATCCCGGTAGCTGAGTGCATTAAATTTCCGGTTAAAGTCATGAAGCCACTCAGGTATTGTGTCAGTGTAGTAATCCGTGGTGGTAAATGATCCCTTGTAATTGTACCAGGTGGAGAGGTCAGCGTTTTTCCCTGACATCATAATTGAAGCTCTGTCTTTTGTGGCAACGCCATACACTTGTGATTGGGGTGAAATGGCTTTTAGCCAATCACCATAACTGGTGCCATTGACCTGATTATAGGAGACCTGGTTTGCCGGTATATCCAGTTCATTGGCATCTGGATCTTCTACACAGTACACATCTTTTTGTTTTATACGATCATACCAACTGTTGCCCAGTAGGCCAGCTGGACCAGGCTGTAATCCAGATCCCAGAACAAAATGTCCTGGGCCTGTGGCGCAATACCCGTGTTCATGGTGAGCATTGTTAAATCGGTTGCCATGATCATCCAACCATTTAAAACCCTGTGTAAAAGTGGGGCGATAGTGATCATATGTAAAATAGGCGAAGTGATCCATGGCGATAACAACGACGAGACGGGGTTTCTCGTCAGAATTGCAGGCGATGAGAAGAAGTATGCTTAACAATAAAATGACAACGTTTCTGGTCTTCATTTTTCTCCTATGATAATTCGATCCCCCCAGGCAGGGATTCGAATTCCTGCCTAGACGTTTACGGAAATTCTTTACAAGGCCTTCATGGCTTCAAGATGCGCTCTTAGCTTGTTCAGCGATTGGGCGTAGTGATCCAATTTGTCATGCTCTTTTGCAACCACAGCTTCTGGTGCCCGGTCTACAAAATTCTTGTTGGCCAGTTTGCCCTGAACCGATTTCAACAGTCCTTCAGTGGTGGCGATTTCTTTTTCCAGTCGCTCCACTTCTTTATCCAGATCAATGAGGCCTTCCAGAGGAATAAACAGTTCCATTTTCTCCACCATGGCAGAAGCTGCAAAAGCAGGCTTCTCCACATCAAGACCCAGTTTGATGTCATCGCAGCGAGTGAGTTTGGCAATGGTTTCACTGGTTTTGGTCAAAATGTCCAGTTGGGCCTGACTATGGACGCGACCGACCAGTTTGATGCCCTGTGATGGTGGTACATTCATCTCGGAGCGAACGGTCCGAACGGCAGTAATGACTTTCTTTAAAAAGTCCGTTTCTTTGGCCTCGGCAGGGGCATTGAATGCTTCCTTCACTTCTGGCCATGGTGCCACAATGAGGTCAGGCTCATCGACCAGCTTAACTTGCTGCCAGATCTCCTCACTCATAAAGGGAGCGTAGGGATGGAGCATTTTCATGATATCACGTAGAACATAGATGGCCACAGACATTACCGCTTGCTTCTGAGCCTCTGTCCCATCATACAGACGTATCTTGATCATTTCGATGTACCAGTCACAGAAATCATTCCAGATGAAATCCCAGAGCGACCGGGCTGTCTCATCAAAGGAGAAGTTCTCAAGCTGTTTTGTCACCCGGGAGATGGTCACATTGAGGCGGTGGAGAATCCAGCGATCGGGGAGCTCCAGGTCCTGCCATTTTTCAGGATTGAGGTGGTCCGCTGTGAGATTAAAATCTTTGTTCATGAGGACAAAGCGACTGGCATTCCAGACCTTGTTCATAAAATTTCGGGCCACATCTAAACGTTCCTCAGTAAAGAGGATATCCTGGCCCTTGGGAGCGATGAGCATGACACCAAAACGCAGTGCGTCCGCGCCATATTTTGCAATGAGGTCAAGTGGATCGGGGGAATTCCCCAGGGACTTGGACATCTTACGACCATCGGCATCCCGAATAATGCTGGTGAAGTAGACATTTTCAAAGGGAATGTCACCTTTGAACTGATAGCCTGCCATAATCATGCGAGCTACCCAGAAAAAGATAATATCAGGACCGGTAACCAGGTCGTTGGTGGGATAGTAGTAATCGAGATCCTTGCTCTCCTCTGGCCATTGATGTACAGCGAAGGGCCATAACCAGGAGGATGACCAGGTATCCAGAACGTCTTCATCCTGATGCAGTTTGTCTGATCCGCATTTGCTACACACGGAGGGGCTTTCAACCTGAACCATGATTTCGTTACAGTCCTGGCAGGTATAGACAGGAATCCGGTGACCCCACCATAATTGACGACTGATACACCAATCCTTGATATTGGTCATCCAGTGTTCATAGGTCTTGGTCCAGTGAGCAGGGTGAAATTTAATTTTATCGTTGCGCACTGCCTGGAGGGCCGGCTTGACCAGCTCGGTCATATTCATGAACCATTGCTCAGACGCATAGGGCTCAATGGGCACATTCCCGCGTTCGGAGTAACCCACTTTGTGAACATGCTCTTCAATTTTTTCCATGAGATTGAGCTCATTGAGTTGTTCAATGACCACTTCCCGAGCTTCAAAACGATCCAGACCAATGAATTTGCCTGGTACATTGTTATTCAGGCTGGCATCTTCATTAAAAATATTGATGAATTCCAGGTCGTGGCGCTTACCCATTTCCCAGTCATTGGGATCATGGGATGGTGTGACTTTAACACAACCGGTTCCAAAATCTTTATCCACATATTCATCAGCGAAAATGGGGATCTCGCGTCCCACCAGAGGTAATATGACGTGCTTGCCAATAAGGTGCTGGTAGCGCTTGTCATCGGGATGGACCGCCACACCAGTATCCCCCAGCATGGTCTCTGGCCTGGTGGTGGCCACAACCAGAAAATCCTTTGAGTCCTTGATGGGATAACGCATGTGCCAGAGATGGCTGTTGCGTTCCTGATAGATGACTTCTTCATCGGAGATGGCTGATTTGGTTTTGGGACACCAGTTTACCAGACGTGTCCCGCGATAGATGTAACCGGCATTATACAGGGCAACAAAGGAATGGAGGACGGCTTTGTAATAGTCGTCATCCATGGTGAAACGTTCCCGTTCCCAGTCACAGGAGGCGCCCAGCTTTTTGAGTTGCTCGATAATAATGCCACCGTATTTTTCCTTCCATTCCCAGGCATGTTCCAGGAAGGCGTCTCGACCAATCTCATGTTTGGTGATGCCCTTTTCCCGGAGCATGTTCACCACTTTGGTTTCTGTGGCAATGGAGGCATGATCGGTACCGGGGATCCAGCAGGCTTCACGACCCTGCATACGGCGCCAGCGCATGAGAATATCCTGCATGGTGTTGTTGAGGACATGGCCCAGAGTCAGAATGCCAGTCACATTGGGTGGTGGGATGACGATGGTATAGGGTTCCTTGTTCTCATCTGGTTCTGAATGGAAGTAATTTTGTTCCAACCAGTGCTGGTACCATTTGTCCTCAATGAGAGAGGCGTCGTAACGTTTACTGAGTTCTTGAGTCATGTTTACATCTTGCCTTTATTTATCAACAGCCAGTCATTGCGAGGACACCGCTGTAAGCGGGGGACGTGGCAATCTCGAATTTTGAGATCGCCGCAGTCGCTATGCTCCTTCGCGAAGACGGTAAGGAGCTTTCATTTCTGAGAATGACTGTATTCTATTCAAATTTTCAAGCTATGAATTTAGACGCCGTGAGAGGGTGGTGTAAGGGGAAATTCTTAAAGTTAACCGAGTTGACTGAGTTATTGAGTTGGTGGGTTTAATGGGTTTGTGGGTCGGGGTTGTTGCGCTCATTACATTGGTGGGATCGTCATGCTGAGCGGAGTCGAAGCAGGGTGATGGTGGATGTTAACTGCAGAGAGCGATAAGGGCGCTGAGTCGGGAGTGCATGCATTAATAGGTCTAAGCGCTACGTCCCCAGAAGTGGGTTCAGCATGACGGTCTGAGGTGTCCGTTCCCCAAGAGGTCGGAGATTGCCGCAGCTTTCACTCCGTTCAAGCTTCGCAAAGACATAAAGGAAATATGGCCGCCGGATTACGATGCCCGGACATTGAGTAATCGAAATGTCCAGTCCCTTGCTGAGGCC
>JADHUM010000082.1 GCA_016784545.1 Candidatus Neomarinimicrobiota bacterium | reverse complement strand
CCATTAATTCAGCTGCTATGCCCTGTGGAACCGTTTCGGGTTCAGGTACTGCTTCGTCTTTAGGTTCCTCAACTGGCGGTGGGGAGATTTTTTTTGCAGCGAGATTCCCCAGTTTAGCCCTGATTTCATCAGAACTAACCGATTCAGATTTCTCATCACTAGGCGGAGCTTCATCCACGATGACATCTGGAACTATACTTGAACTTACTGCTGGGGGATCTGGTTTCTTTTTGCCAGAAACCTCAGATTTTTCTGGAGGATCATTCGCATCCAGGGTGCCACTGGCATTGCCCTCGGTGGTTGATTTACCAGTCTGCTGAGACCTTAACAGGTCCAACAGGCGATTCGTCGCCGCAGAATCTTTTTCGTCAGCCGGCATAATTATTATCGTCACTGTTAATGCGATTTAAAACAGCAGCACCATTCACTGATTTGTTATTGTAGACCAACATGTCAACAATGAGGTGATGGCACATATTTACAATTTTTCGGGGATAACCGCCAGTATGCTGGTAAATCATTTCCTTGGCTTCCTGGGAAAACAGAGGTTCATCACCCTCATACCCGGCTTCATTGATTCTGAAGTCCACAAAGGAGATCGTATCTTCTCGATCCAGGGCTGGAATGGTGGCCCCAAAGGCGATCCTGTCCTTAAAATTTTCGTGGGCAGAAACCACTTCTTTGAATTCAGGTTGAGCAAAGATAACCACTTGAATTAATTTTCGGCTATTGGTCTCAAAATTGAGCAGGGTTCGGATGACCTCAATTTGCTCTGTCCCCATTTTCTGACCCTCATCAATAATAAGCACGATCTGTTTGCCTTTTTTGATGGCTGTGTCAATGAGGAAATTTTCAAGTTGATTCAGCATCTCAGATTGATAGAGGGAGCTCCCTCTCAAACCAAAGAGTCGCTTCAGATACACCAGAAATTCGCGGGTATTCTCCCAGGTAGGGTCCATAATGAGATAAAACTGGAAATCCTTTCCAAAATCAATGAATCGGCTGAGGAGCAAACGGGATAGGGTTGTTTTCCCCGTCCCTATTCCACCCATGATAACGGAAAGACCTCGGTTCAGTCTCAGAGCTATTTCCAGGCGATTTAGGATTTCACCATGCGCTTTCGATTCGAAAAAGAATTCCGGATCGGGGGTCATAGAGAAGGGCTCTCTCTTTAATCCAATTAACTCATAATAGCGCATAGATATTCATGTCCAATCGTCGGCATCAACTCTTCATAACATCTTTTATTGACAGCTTATAATATGACCTCACGCTTAAGAAGGGCAAAGACTAGTTAACTTAATTAAAAAAATGGTTTATTACCAGTATGATACTGGGTGTTACACGACTTCCCTCATGTGACCTATGAGGCAAATTCTACAACAAATGAGCCCCGAATTATCGGGGCTCAGGGAGGATGTATGAGAGTCACACATTCTTGATTATCTTGATTATATAGTATCTCAATCTTGTTCAGATAGAATTAAATCCGCTTAAGTGATTTTGTCTTTTGCAAGACCGTTGGATAACTGATATCCAATTCCTGGGCAAGTTTCGTCTTCTGATATCCCACCTGTTTAAAAAGATATTCAATTATTTCTTTCTCAAACTGCTCGTTGGCCAGGTGCCAGGTGAGATCAGTTAAACCGCTGACATATGAATTCAGAGCTGAGCTCTCAGCACTTTTCATTTTGATTGGAAGCTTGGTCGGGATGCTTTCAAAATCGAATCCGTGTTGGCTTAAACGCCGTTTTATGGCGTAGTAAGTGCTGGTTTTTAAATCGAGTTTGCCGGGTAGTTCTGAGATCACAATTCCAGATTCCAGGTGCTTTTGTATCAAATGAAACTGGAAGACATCGTTGATCTGCTTCCACGATTGTCCCAGGGCAAATGCAAAGGGTTCAGAACGAGGTCCAATGGAATCTGGGATGCTATACCCCACTTTTGCTCGGTCATTGAAGCGTTGAACGACTTCTAGTCTATCACCCTTTAAACTAAAACCGTGTTCGGCCATTTTTATGGCCACCCGGTATCCTATCTCGTAATAATGAGTGGCAACTTCAGGGTGTTGAAGTTTGTCTCTTTGCATATCACCCATAAACAAGCATTCATCGGGTATTTGAGAGAGGATGTCATATTTCTGACTATGCTCAATCGCCTGTCCCAGATAATGCACTGCTGCATCGTATTCCTCTTCATCATAATAGGTCAGGGTCTGATTTTCCAAAACAGTGGCATACAAATAACGACTTTGCACCCCCTCCAGGAGCTCCAGAAAAACCTTACGGGCTTCTTTTGTTTCACCCATGCGGTAAAGTAAATATCCACAGGAATTTCTTATCTGTTCCACCATGAAGGGATAATCAAATTTCACTGCAAAATCCCTTCCTGCAGCAAGCAGGTCTTTGGCCTGAGAATACTCTTTTTTGATGCGTAAGTATTTGGCTAATCTTCTGATGGCAACCAAATGCATAATTTGCATCTTGTGCTCACTGAAGAATTTAATCCAATACTTTGCCTCTTCTGCGCTACTGCCGGTGCCCAGATCAAGCAGATGGGCTGACATTTGATAATCCACGACAGAATGCAGCGTGATTGATTCAGCCAGCCGCTTCGCAGAGCGGTATAAGCTTAACCCAGAATGATATTCTCCGAATTTCTCAAAGAACACCCCCCGTTCATAGTTTACATATGCCAGAACTTCATCCTTGACGGGGAATCCACGGTCTGCATTGCTGGTCTCTGCTAACGATTGGGCTTCATCCAGGGTTAATTTTGAGCCAATAAGATTGCCCTCAAGACTCAGGGTTTTTCCCCGGCCTGCAGCAAATAGTGCCTTTTGATCAAGATCCGAAATCTGGGAATAGTCACCAGAGAGGAATACATTGCGGGCATCCTCAATACTAACCAGGCCGAGGCGGCTTATAAATTCAAGCCATTCATTGGTTTTTTGTATTTTTATTACGGATTTTTGCATTATGTATCCCAAAATAATGGATTAATAGTCTTTTTCAAAACTATTTATCCCCACTCACCACCTTCACCACCGATTGAAAATTGAGCTGAGCTGATCAGGGTTACAAAACCATCTGATCCCGTTGAAATCTCAGTTGCGGTGATCAGGCCACTACCTGAAAATACGACTACATCGCCGTTCTGGTCAACATAAATCATGTCTGTGGCATCAACGATGGTAACCTTGGTCGGGATTTCAAACCAGATGCTGAGCTTGGAGGTGAGACTAACCTCAAGTGGTTTTTCTTCCAGATTACCTACCCAGCTTTTTGTTGGAAGGATTTCGCCGCCCTCTGCAGCATACACTTCGGGATCATTTTCCAGCCCATAAACAATACCTTCAGGAACTTGCTCTGCAAGGATCAGAATTCCTTCAGAATCCTTTGATAGGCTATGACCATTAAGCAGGAACGGCGCCCGTTCATTCTGAACAATCTGACCCTTATAATAGGTCTGCTCGTTGGACAGGTCCTGTGGATTTTCGCAACCGATAATCAGAAATAATGCTACCAAAACAATTGTTGTGATTCTCATCTTTAACTCTCCCTTTTTGTTTGTTTCCTCCGATGCCAATATAATAAATATTTCAGCATGTATAATAAATTTAATAATATATCAATATTTTTATTGCGCAGTTTATCCGACCTGAATACATTTGAGCAGTATATGAAGTCAACCTATTCATTTCAAGTAAGGTCAAAACGCCCCTAATCCTAGGCCCTCTCCAGTATGCGTACAATGAATGAAGATAAGCAACTGCTACCCTCACAATCAGCCTACAGATTGGGACAGGAATTACCAACCATGAAAAATAAAAAAATCTCCGGGCTGGTTACCAGTATAGTTGATGGCAATACTTTTGTAATGAGCGTACACGTTGAAGATGACAAGCGGCGCACAGGTAAGTACTCTAAAAAAATCAAAATTTATGGCATGGATAAACCTTCCATTTCAACGCTATCTGGCATATTGGCCAAACTGGAGCTGGAGAAAAAAATTGTGGGTCGCAGGGTGGAATGTGAAATTATAAGCCGTGACGAGTCCGATCAAATCATTGCCAGATTACCAAAGAGGTATCTCATACCCTCCTTTCCGTTTGACCCAGGCATAAAACACTAATCACGAAATACTTCATATAAGTTAGCTATTTTCGTTTTCCTGATTTTTATTATCTTGCTTCAACATGGAGTCAAGAGAAACAGAAATTCATCAGTTAAAACCAATTCTCAGGGCAGCAGGGGCCAATGAAAGTGATTCTGACTACTGGGAATTTCTCCTCATGCTGGGTTTTGGCGATGCTGCAAAAGCTGAACTGCTCTATAAGTCTCTCCGTAATACTGTACCCTCCTCGGATTGGAGGATGCCCCTGGTGGAAATAGGAGAAGCCAGAATTCTCTCCATATCAAGCCGAGACTTTGATTGTCATAAACGCCTATCGTCTGCTGCAGAAATAATTTTCTCCCGCTCAAATTTCCTGAATGAAAAAATTCAATCTGAAATTACTGCATTGTACTATTATGTGCTGACGACCCACCAAGGAAAATTTGATTACAATATTTCTGCCTTGCCCCTTTTGCATATGGGGAAAAGCCTCACCTCAATTGATTCTTTTCGACTGGCTTTCGACTATATGATTTCACAACGTCAAGCTACCCTGTTGAATTTTCCAATCTCGGACATAATATCAGTTGTTCAAAATCTTGAGCAAAAAGAATTGTGGACGCTCGCTTGCATCGGCTACCATCAGGCAGCCATTCTCTCTAGAAAAAAAAACGACTTCGCATCTGCCTATAAGTTTTATGGTACTGCTCTATCTATTGCCTCTCAGATGAACCTGGGTGTGAGTCTTAAGCAAATTCAAAATTCATTAGGTTATTTGCTATTTTGTGAAAAACGGTTTGATGAGGCAGAGCAAGAGTATTTAAAAATTATTCCTGATGGCGGATTCGATCCCATCATTCCCGTTTTGCATGAAAACCTGGCCCTGTTGGCAAATGCCCGATCTGATATTGATACCTGTATTTCACATATGGAACAGGCAATCAAAGTGAGCACAAAACTCGATTCAATTCCTAATGTTCCAGGAGAATATCTCTACCTCGGCCAAATCTATGAAAATCACCATAATGATTTAGACAGGGCCGAGCATTATTACAAACTGGGCTATGATTTTGCCATGCGTTATGCAAGCCATGGTATCAGTCTTACAGGGGATCGCAAAGACGTTGTAGATGCGTATGTTGGTATCATCAACAAGAAACGAGGACCAAAAGCACCAAAACCTGTGGATTCCTTTGCTTATTCCCAGGGTTTAGCCTGGAAAGACATCAAGGATATTTTTCACCACCAACTGATTTGCTACCACCATGAAAATCAGAAAAATAGCAAAGCCATGGCCGCCAAATTGAATATGCCTGCCTCTACGCTATACTCCCTTCAGGAACGTCTAAAAAAACGGGGCTATCAACTTCCTGCGAAAACCACTTCAAACCACGGGGAAAAACATAGTCTCTTCAGCTTCATCGAGGAGCATGAGAATATGTCCTGGGAGGCCATCAATACCATTTTTGAGCAGGAAATTATCCACTATCTCTATGAAAAATATGGCTACAATAAACAACGAATGGCTCAGATTCTAAAACTTAGTTACCCCTCCATAATTACCAAAACCCGTGAATTGACGCAGATGAATGAATATCTTCTCCCGAACTAAGCTCCAACATTCCAACACTTCCATAAGTACTGACCCAGAATTTGGTGATATCCAATTCACCTCTGTCAGGGATATCAGATCAATTCGGATATTTGTTCAACCGTTTCAAGGTGTTGTTGTAAAATTCCCAACGGGAGTCTCCTTGCGTAGGGCCAGGACCTTTGTGGATAGCAAACGCCTGTGGATCCGTCAAGCTCTGCAGCGAGCCCGGATCACCGAACAAAAATCCAGGGATCATTTTGAATCATGCGGATCAACCAGCAAATCTGAGATCAGACGCTCTCTGACTTCAAGACTCAATGAGCTGGCTCGGGAACATGATTTCCACTTCAACAAGGTCTCCCTGAGAGACCAAAAAAGCCGCTGGGGCTCATGTTCAGCTCAAAACAATATCAGTCTAAACCAAAAACTGTATTTTTTGCCTGATCACCTACGAGATTATGTCTTGATTCACGAATTGGCACATACCAGGGAAAAAAATCATAGCACTGCATTCTGGAATATTTTGTTCCATATCTGTGGAGAGTTGGAGACCAGGAGAATGCGTCGGGATATTAAGGCCTTTGATTTTCTTTTCTATCCCCCACCCATTTGACCATATTCAATCTTTTAGGATTGACCCACCTGCATTAATTGAGAATGCCCTTCAGGACAGATTCAATCTTCACTCCCAGGAAATAGGCTTCTATTTGTAATTCCTGGGAAAGATTGTCCAACTCATTGAGGAATTCTTGTTTAAAACGCGTTGTATCTGAAGCACTCACACGATAACGGACAGTAATATTTTGTTTCTTGATGAGATTTCCAGTCCGAATACTGGATGGTTCTCGCACCTCCAGGGTTAGGGACACGACCTGCTGGCCCAGAAAATTCTTTTTGCGTTCATAATCAGTCATCCAAACCGCCACATCCTCGTTTATTTCTGAAACAGTTGCCCACTCGGATTTCATGAGGTATACAGTAGCTCCTGCCTGGGCTGGAGCGAGATCAGCGGTCTCAACAAGGGGCACTTTTAGATCGATGACAACCTTCTCACCTGCCATGGACATACCGGGTAAAATGAAGCAAAAAAGGAGGGTGAGCGTCATGCCTGATAATTTCATTTATAATCCTCATTGATTTTGATAACTGCATAAGATACGTTGGCTGCACATATTTATATACAGAAATGTACTCAGGTAAACAGAAGGGGGTACACATGCAGGATATCCGTTGGGGCAGCATTGGTTGTGGTAATGTCATGGAAGTCAAGAGTGGTCCGGCCCTCCAAAATGTTGCCCATTCAGAATTAATTGGGGTCATGCGCAGAGATGGACCATTGGCTGAAGATTTTGCCAGACGTCATGGGGTTCAGAAATGGTTTGATGATGCTGATAAACTGGTGAATGATCCCCATATTAATGCCATCTATATCGCCACCCCGCCAGACACCCATCTGGAATATACCTGCATGGCTGCCCAGGCAGGGAAGCCAGTTTATGTTGAGAAACCCATGGCCAATAGTTTTGCTCAATGTCAGGAGATGATAACCATATGCCAGAAACATGAAGTGCCCCTCTTTGTGGCTTACTATCGGCGAGCTCTCCCTCGTTTTCTGAAAGTTAAAGAGATTATAGATTCTGGACAATTGGGAGCCATAAAAGAGGTTCAGGTTCAGTTGCTTCAACCTGCCAAAGCGGTCGATATTTCAGGTGGATCAAACTGGCGGATAAAGCCTGAAGTTGCAGGATGTGGCTATTTCTGTGATTTGGGGTCGCATATCTTTGATCTCCTGCAATTTTTATTGGGAAATATCAGAGAAGCATCTGGAATTATTGAAAATACCGGGAAACATTATGAAGCTGAGGATTTGGTTGAAGCTGAATTCCAGTTTGAAAGCGGTATCAAAGGGTCTGGTATCTGGAATTTTAATTTTGATAAGGATGTAGATAAAACAAAAATCATTGGTACGCTTGGTGAAGTAGAATATACCCATTTTGCAGAGGCAGATATCACTGTCCGCCGGGAGAGTGGCGAGGAGCATTTTGAGATCCCAAACCCCTTACATATTCAACAACCTCTGGTTCAACTTATGGTAGATGAATTGCGCGGTGTTGGGAAATGCCCCAGTACCGGTGTGACTGCAGCCCGTACAAATTGGGTGATGGATAGTGTCTTGGGCCGAATAAGCTCTACTTGAGAAGGACCAGTTTGATACTGGACTGAATACCCCTGGTCTGAAGGCGACACAAGTATATTCCTGCACTGACAGACTGCCCTGCGTCATTGACCCCATCCCAGGTAATCTCTCCTGATCTGGCATGAGATGGATTAAAATCCCTAACAGATCTACCGCTCATATCAAAAATTGAGATACTCACCTCTGAATTTTCCATGAGGTCATAGCGAATGGTGGTTGAGGGATTGAAAGGATTGGGGTAATTTAAGAACAGAGAGGGGCTATCTGGTGTATTGGAAAAATCAATACTGCTTGGTTCAATTTGGATAATCGTACTCTCATTGTGCAGTCGATCCAAAGCCGATATGGCATAAAAGTCATCTCCTCCGACCTCACACTCATAGTAAGTGCTATCACCTGAGATAATTGCATAAATATTGGATGGGTCCAATGCGTCAACTGGATAGGTTTCACTGCGGTATATGACCATTCTACGAGGTAAATCCCCGTCTTCAGCTGCTTGTGGCAAGGACCAGGTAAGTTGGTTGGATTGGTCATTAACTCCAAAACTCACATTTATGGGCGGATTGGGTAGAATATCATCCTTCCATGACATGGTGGGAGCAATGGCGGGGTAACGATACAAATCATTCCTCAGAGAATCCAGAAAACCCTTGGGATTATTTATCACACCATTCCTAAGCCGGAAATAGACACTCCCCTGACTCCCCTCAGTGGCACGGTTAAGCCGGATCTGTCGAGGTAGTTCAATGGCAGGCCAGTTATGCCAGTCTGTCAAGCGATAAGGGGCGTGACCCACATACAAATGCCTGTTGTTGCTTGAAATGGTTTGAGCCCACCAGGGCATTAAAATGCCATAATCCTGACCACCCCCGTGTTCCCAATAGAGTTGTGGGGTGATATAGTCCACGGTCCCAGCTTCCAACCAGGCCACAGGATCGCAATACAATTCATAGTAGGAACTGGTCCCCACTATTCCGGGTGGAACTCCGTTTTTCCAGATTCCAAAAGGGGAAACGCCTGATTTGACCCAGGGTTTTACAACTTGAATACTATCATAGATACCTGCCACCAATAGATTGACATTGTCTCTGCGCCAATCCGAAATATCTGTAAAGCCCCGGGGTTCTGCAGAAAAGGTTGGAGAGTCTTCGCCGCTCATGCCGCCATAGGGGTAGAAATAGTCATCCATGTGAACACCATCCACATCATAATTATTGACCACATCCATAAAAACGTTTATAACATATTCACGAACAACAGCCTTGCCTGGATCCAGGATGATGGATTCTCTGAGATCACGCGAATCACTCATGGGATCAGAGAAGGGGTCTTCCTGTTCGATTCCAGCCATGGCTCCCACTGAGAGCAACCATTCGGGATGTTGATGATAAACATGTGAGCTGTGCAATGAATTTAGATCACTTGAGGTACTCACCCGGTAAGGATTAAACCAGGCGTGGAGTTCCATGTTTCGCTCATGGGCTTCATCGATCCAGGTTTGCAGGGGATCAAAATAGGGAGAGGGCGCTGCACCAGATGTTCCAGTGAGGTGGTGGGACCAGGGTTCATAGGCAGAATTATAGAAGGCATCACAACCCGGTCTTACCTGGAAGATGACTGCATTGAACTCAGCCTCCTGTAAGGCATCCAAGGCATCGCTAATTTCTGTCAGCATGGCCGAGGTGGACCAATTTGATCGAGGGAAATCCAGGGCATAGGCCGTGGCAACCCAGGCTGCTCGAAATTCATGTTTGGGGGGATTGTCAGCAAACAAAGCGCTTATTATTATGAAACTGATTAGCAGAAATTTCTTCAAATTGAATCCCCCTGGTGGAAACCGTTAATCAAGGTAGAGCTTATATGTGCAAAGATGAGACCTGAATAAGGTCACCAGGTCACACTCATACCCGTGCAATTCAAACCACTACCAATTCCCAGAAGGGCGACATGGTTGCCCTTGACCAATCGGCCGGCTTCTTCAGCCATTTTAAGCGTAATAGGTAATGCTGCCGGGCCAATATTCCCCAGGGTTTGAACATTGAGAAAAACTTTCTCCAGTGTGATTTCCAGTGCCTCGCTGAGCATGTTCATATGTGGAATACTCACCTGATGCGGGGCATACAGGTCAATGGTCTCGTCACTCCAATTGTCGAGTTGCTCCTTGCAAAGTTCCCAGGCTTCGATGGCCAGGCCTACGCCGGCAACCAGCAATTCATGGGGTTGTGAGATTCCCCCATCCCTTTGACCCACGCACAGACGGTTGAAAGCCGTAGCAGCCATACTCACTGAGCCATTGATGAGATGACCCGCTTTTGAATTGTCCTTGTGAGTCAGAATCATGGCCACAGCCCCTGATCCAAGGGTCAGTGTAGCAAAGTTTTCACGAAATGTGGTCATACTCAACTCAGGATCCTGCAATTTTTTGATGGTAGCTTCGATGGGTTCACGAGAACTCTCACCATTTACAACCAGCCCATATTTGATCTTCCCTGCTTCAAGCATCATCATGATGTCGTTGATGCCGTCCACAAAACCAAGACAGGCATTGCCAATATCATAATTTCTGCAAAAGGGAGAGAGCTCCAGGTTGCCATGGACGAGACATGCCACAGAAGGCTCGATATAGTCTTTACTCACAGAGGTATTGATGATGCAACCGATCTCTTCCTGATCGATTCCCGATTCCTCGATGACCTTGCGGGCAGCGATGGTCGCCACCTCACTGGGAGCAGTGCCTGGATCCCAGTAGCGTCTTTCAGTTATGCCGGTGAGTCGTTCCAGGTTTCCCAATGGAATTCCAAATTTCTCGAGATTCGCAGAGATCTGCTCCTCAATACTCAGGGACGTAATAATATGAGGTGGCAATTCATACGCAATTGCTTCTATGACGATGTTACTTGGCATTCTTATGATCTCTACTTTCTTTTTCTGTAGAATTTTACTGATTGGTAGTTTCTGCAGGTATCAGTGAGCTTAATCAGAATTTGTTGTTTTCAAGTTAAACGAGATTAACAGGCATTCAACCCATGTTGTTGCGGAAAGACAATTGCCCTGATTCCGATATAAAGCCCAGTTAAAGAGTTTTGTCTGATACATTTGATCAAAAAAGTTTGTGGGTTCACGATATCTGATTATCAGCGATCTTTAGATGAACAGTTTCCTTTCTGTTAAGTAATATGTCTCATAA
>JADHUM010000081.1 GCA_016784545.1 Candidatus Neomarinimicrobiota bacterium | reverse complement strand
TTATGAGACATATTACTTAACAGAAAGGAAACTGTTCATCTAAAGATCGCTGATAATCAGATATCGTGAACCCACAAACTTTTTTGATCAAATGTATCAGACAAAACTCTTTAACTGGGCTTTATATCGGAATCAGGGCTCTGATATATACAAGAATAACCGAGTTGATTCATTGATAGAATTCTCTATCTTGCATTCTGTCTTAATATTGAATATGTAAGGAGCAATTGTGGAGTGGAGAGCCAGCCATATACTGGTCAAAAATAGAAGTTTAGCCGAAGATATTTTTAAACAGCTACAGAAGGGTGCTCGCTTTGAGCAGCTTGCCAAAGAATACTCCACTTGTCCCAGCAAATCAAAAGGTGGGGACTTGGGATGGTTCGGCTCAGGCCAGATGGTGAAGCCTTTCGAGGAAGCAGTCAGGAAAATGGGTAGAGGTAGACCCTCCAAACCCATTTCAACGCAGTTTGGATATCATATCATCAAAAAGACCGGCGAGCGATGAGCAATCAGTTCGAATCATACCGCCATAAAACACGAGCGGTAGTATTCCTCATGTCAGCTGCCATAAAATCAATCTATGGTAGCCAGAGGACACTCATTATCGATCATTCTTTTGGGGATGGGTATTTTTGTATTTTAAAAGAACAGAAAGGGGTGTCTGTTGATGCGTTGAGCCAGATTTATAAAACAATGCTTCAACTACAGACAGAATCCAGGCACATCAAGATTAGGGCAGCAAAACCTGAGGATTGGAAGCACTTGTTGGCACCCAGGATAAGCACATTGCGACCACCTGTTCTCATACTGGCAAACCATATATCAGCCTCTTATGAATTTACCAATCTTGATCTATCTGCACTTCCCAAATTTGAACTCATGCCTTATGATAGAGGATTCCTGCTGCGGATAGGTGAGAATGGGAATGATCTCATCGAATATTCTGATTCACCAAAACTATTTGGCATGATGAAGGAACATGAACGATGGGGCAGGATTCTCAAGGTATCATCCATCTACGATCTTAACAAACAGATTATGGAGAAGGGCTTTAAACAGGTTATCTGGGTTGCCGAAGGACTGCATGAGAAACGTATTGCCGCCCTTGCAGATGATATTAGTAATCGAGATGGAAGCCGGGTGATCTTCGTAGCCGGTCCCTCCTCCTCTGGCAAAACAACATTTACGAAACGGCTCGCCATTCACCTTGCAGTAAACGGGATACAGTCGAAGTACCTCTCAATGGACAACTATTTTTTAGATAGAGATAAAATTCCACCTCAAGCAGATGGTACATTGGATTTTGAGAATGTGAGCTGCATCGATCTTGAAGCTCTGCGACGAGAATTAAATCAACTTGTTAACGGTGAGGCTGTAAATAAGCGCAGCTATAACTTTGTGGATGGGAAACAAGAGATCCATATAGATACCATGGCACTAGAGCCAGATGAAGTACTCATCTTTGAGGGTATTCATGGATTAAACCCCCTCATTCACGAGGGCATGGCATCTAATAGGTATTATCGAGTGTATATAAGTGCATTAACGCAGCTTAACATTGATAATACTCATCCCGTTTCTACATCCGATGGACGGCTCATACGCAGGATTGTCCGAGATCATAAGTACCGTGGATATAGTGCCGACGACACCATTGGCAGGTGGAACTCTGTCCGACATGGAGAACTAAGTAATATATTTCCATTTCAAGAACAGGCTGACATGATGTTTAATTCTGCACTTATATATGAGCTATCCATACTCAAGAGATACGCACTCCCTTTATTAAAGGCAGCTTCTAAAAACACAATCAGGGATAGACTTATTACACTACTGTCCCTCTTCCACACAATCCCAGATAGACACGTTCCTGGAACTTCAATATTACGAGAGTTTATTGGGAACAGCTACTTTAAGTATTAATCAAAATGAATATCTTAATCGTACTAGCCGGAAACCCTCCAAGCAAAACACTACTTAAAACTGAAATTCAAACAGCAGATCTTGTTTTAGCTGTTGATGGTGGATTTAATGTGTTTCGAAAACATAAACTTAAACCGGATCTTGTGCTCGGGGATTTGGATTCAGCCGAGTTGGTAACGACCGATGATGTTGAAGTCATTTCACTTCCAGACCAGGACCTCACAGACTTGCAGAAGACGCTCCAGTATGTGTTTGAATCGCACTCTGTGAAGTCATTGATATTCCTTGGAGCTGGAGGTGCCCGAGCGGATCATTTCCTTAATAACCTGCACCTATGTGCATCAATTGATAATTCGGTGAGGATCATTTTCAAAAACGAAATTTCATACAGCACAGATTTCTCGCTGGAAATAATTGAGAGAATTACCCCACAATCTAATTTCGACCTGCCGGTCAAGAAGGGCTCTACTTTGAGCATTTTGCCCATTGCTGATTTTTCAGGGTTGCATTCAGAGGGTCTCAAGTGGGAAATTGAGGAGTGCGATCATTCTGACAGCTTTATTAGTCAAAGTAATGTAACGATTAAGGATGACCCCACATTCAGAATACGTTCAGGATATGCCTATATCACTGTGTATCAATAGTTAACGAGATATACTTATGAATATACATTTAGTTGATATTGGTATAATCTCGGTCTACTTCGCCGCAGTATTATTTGTCGGATTATACAAGACTCGGACTGATTCAACCAGTAATTACATGGTCATGGGTCGGAAACTGACCCTGCCTGCCTTCGTGATGACATTGGTGTCAACCTGGTACGGTGGGATTCTAGGTGTCAGCGAGTACAGTACGACCTACGGTATATCCAATTGGGTCATATTTGGACTCCCCTATTATGTTTTTGGAATTGCCTTTGCCCTGCTCGTTGCCAAAAGAGCACGATCCCTTGAAGTAAACTCACTTCCCGAAATTTTGGTTTCGGACTATGGCAAAAATGCGGGAAGGCTTGCTTCAGTCTGGGTCTTGTTGCTTGCTAGTCCGGCTCCTTACATATTGACTCTGGGATTGATACTGAACTTTTTTCTGGGCATGAATCTGGTTATTGCCATAATAGCGGGCGCCGTATTTTCTCTGTTTTATATACTCAATGGTGGTTTGACCTCAGTAATTAAAACTGACAAGCTGCAATTTATGCTCATGTTTGCAGGGTTTGCGGTTATTCTGATTGTGTTAGGTGGAAGGTATATGAACCCCATTGAACTCTGGCAATCCCTACCAGAGTCACATACATCCCTCACAGGTGGTAAGAGCTTTGGATATATACTGGTTTGGTTTTTTATTGGCTCCTGGACTCTGGTGGATCCAGGCTTCCATCAAAGGGTTTATGCAACCACCACACAAGGGATTGCAAAACATGGTATCCTCTGGGCAGTTTTCTTCTGGTTTCTCTTTGATCTCATGACAACGCTTACAGGTCTTTATGCCTTTTCCTACCTCCCCTCCAACACGGTTCCCTCACAGGCATTTCTAGTTCTTGCAAATTCAGTATTACCAGTCGGTCTCAAAGGAATGTTTTATGTTGGAATTTTGGCTACCGTCATGTCAACCCTGGATAGCAACACCCTGGTATCCGGGATCACCCTGGGAAAGGATATTTTCTCTGGATATCCTGCTTTTAAAAAACATTCAACCAATGCGCTCATTAAAGCGAGTATGGTGATTGTATTGTTAATGGGAATTATCACGGCCATTTGGATGCCATCTGTTATTGATCTATGGTACACTTTTAGTTCCATATCGATTCCAGCACTTCTGGTTCCAACACTCCTGAGCATATTTAAACAACCACTCTCCAGTCGTGCAGCCCTGCTTAATTTGACCCTCCCCCCTCTGGTGTCGTTTCTCTGGTTCCTTTTTGGAAAAATAGATGAATGGAATTACTTTTGGGGGCTTGAGCCATTCTATCCTGGTATTTTTTGTAGTTTGGTCATATTGATACTGTTCAAGAACTCGCATAAGGAAACAACTCAGTGATAAACCGTCTACAAGGGAAGAATATTTTAATAACAGGAGCTAGCGCCGGGATTGGCGAAGCATGTGCCCACTTGTTTGCCCAGCAAGGTGCAAATCTGATCCTCACGGCAAGACGTGAACAGAGATTGCGTGAAATGGCCATCAGACTTCAAAAAAAATATAAGATAGAGGTTTTTGCACTGGGTCTCGATGTGAGAGATGGATCTGCTGTTGAAAGTCTGATCTCCACATTGCCCGATTCATTAAAAAATATAGATGTTCTGGTAAATAATGCCGGACTGGTGCTGGGTGTTGAAAAGGCGCATGAAACACCTCGTGATGACGTTGATGTTATGCTGGATACCAATGTCAAAGGTATTTTGAATATGATTAGAGCCGTTGTTCCAAATATGGTGGCAAGGGCACAGGGACATGTGATAAATATATCGTCTATCGCTGGTCATGAAGCTTACCCGGGAGGAAGTGTCTATTGTGCCAGCAAGCATGCCGTGGATGCTCTGACAAAAAGTCTCAGAATGGACCTTGTCTCTACCCCGCTCCGTGTTACGGCCATCTCACCTGGACTTGTGGATACAGAATTCAGTCTGGTAAGATTTAAAGGCGATTCCAAGAAGGCTGAGGCCGTTTACCAGGGACTTGAAGCGCTGGTGGCAGAAGACATCGCTGAAGCAGTAGTATTTGCCGCTTCCAGGCCAACCCATGTCCAAATTGCTGATATGATTATTTTTCCCACACAGCAGGCTGCAGCCACCGTTGTGCATAGGGAGAGCAAATGAACACCTCGCTACATGCGTCATTCAACTGGTTATTTGTTAAAAAAGGATGTATATCACATGCATTAACTGACGTGTTCAAGCTCAATTAGCATTACAATGTGAAAAATTATCTTCACGACATGAACACTATTAACCTCGGGAGGGGATCAAAATGAAAAGAACTGCACTACGATTCATATTATCATTAAGTGTAATCATCCTATTTGTCACCAATTGTGAGGATATCAATAATGACAATGAAGTGTCCCCAGAGGATTCTGCAGCCGCAATCGTTCTTGTTGCAGATGCAAATGCATCCCTGCTTCCTTTAATTGGAGGATTGCTAACAGCTGATCCCGATTCTGCTCAAACCATTCTTAATGGTATTGATTTAAGCGAACCACATGGGTTCTATATGGAAGCTTCTGAATTGGATTGGCGTAATCAGGATGCCCATTTTGGTCTCGGGTTTACCAGTTTTCTTATTTTATCTCAAAAGACGCTTATGAACGATATTTTTGGATCAAGTGTGGAAGTAATTGCCCCTTTTGATGATGCAGGAGCCTCAGCAAATCCTGTGGGATATGGATTTGGACTCCCTCTCTCAATTCCCAGAGTAAAAGGAATGATTGCTGCATACTTTGAAACGCCACTGTCTTTTGCCCGATTGAAGTTTGAATCACTGGATACCTTTAATGATTTTCAGGCTCAGGTGAATAGCACTCTACTGCCCATGGTTGATGCAGGTCTGGCATCTCTGGATTCTCTTGATGACAATCCAGTATTTGTTTACACTCTGGGTACAAGTCTGCAGATAGATATGACTGATATTATAGCAATGGAGTCATCCCTGTTTGCGCTCCAGGGTTTCTTCAAGACCTTGACAGCTTACAATTATCAATTGGACACGAGTGATCCATCTGCCATTATTTCCGGATTAACTCTAGGCTCAACATTTGGCACTCTGAATAGCGATGGAGCCACCCTGCTCAGCGAAGCCCATGCATCTGCACTGTCTTCTATTGATCGGGCTGAGCAAGTCCTTGCCATGGTAGATGCTGAAATGACTGAGCTGAGTCATCTTTTCGTTCAATTTACCCAATCTGAATCATCACAAATACAGACAAGTCTGGATATGCTCACAACCGCATTATCGGGACCTACAACCATTGTGTATGCCTATGCCGATGAGCGGGGTGACTATACTATAGAGGCAAGTGCCTCCATAGATATTTCACAATATTACCTCAATCCAGTAGCTGATTCAAAAACGTTGCTGCCACCTTATACAATGAGTACAACCACAGCCTACAACTACAATCAGGTTACTTTGTACGAACAAATCAGTTTTGAAGAGACTCAGGTTCAATTAGCTGGACTCAACAATACTCCTATTTCCGTTAATATTGAATATAATGAAAGTATTAGTGACACCAGCGCAACCGTTACTCTAGGGTTCTTGTCGTTCAACTTATTGACAGCAAATCAGAGTGATTTACCTCCAGCAATATGGGATCTGTGGGCTGAATTTCTGCTCACCGTCGGAGAATATTCTGATGAACTCCACAATTTCCCTGAAATCTCATTTCATTGGAATGGATTTATTACCACAGGTGCCAGTCTTACTATTGATGGAAATATTGCCATAGATTATTTGGAAAGAACAGGAGAATATGCCGCTCCAGATGTTTTATGGGCCGCTACCTCATATGCTGATTGGCTGAGTGGTTGGAGCGACCCAACTGCAAATGGGATGTTTCCCGACTTTCTGGCTGAAGATTTTGCTCTCCTGCTTGGAATAAGCTGGGAATAATATTTATTTTATTGAAATAAAAAAGGGTAGTGAATCACTACCCTTTTTTTAATCAATCAGATCTGTAAACTATTTAATTAGAACCATCTTTATGGTTATTAACTCATATCCATTATTGAGGATAGCAAGATATATTCCTGCAGGATGACTCCTTGCTTCCCACTGGATTGAATGCACACCAGCTTCCTGCTGACCGTCGATCAAGCTTTCGATTTGTTGCCCTAAAATATTGTAAATAGAAAGCTGTACGTTGGTCGTTTGGGATAGTGAATATTCTAATGTTGTCGACGGGTTAAAGGGATTTGGATAGGCATTGAGAAGCTGGAATGCCTCAGGCAGAAAATGGACTTCAGGACTAACTGAAACGGTTTCCAATGCATTTGGACCCACATCATCAACTGTCAAGGGATGACGATACACTGTCGATACCTCGTATTCATCGGCACCAACATCATTGACACCAGACCTTTGTTGCCCTTGAATATCCTGAGAGATACTCAAATAATCAACCAGAGCAGCATCCCTGGCAGGACTGCTTTCGCTGAGCAACCAAAGACTATCAATATTTGCATTGGTAAGCATAGGATCGATGGTATTGATTTCACTCGCCTCAGCTTCCATCCCGATTCCAAATGCACCCTCCTGGAACATGATATTACCACTCCAGGTAAAATTAGTCGGCTCATTGATTATCTCTATGAGATCTTTCTGGCTTCCAACCACAAGATTATTTGCCATGGTGACATTCCGTGGTTCACGGTTCCATGAATTGTCAGAGCGCCCATATCCAATTTCAATGTTGGAATAATTATTCACCAGCGTGTTGTGGGTAATAGCCACATTATCAATTCGCCAGTGTGCACTGAGGGAACCTGTGTCAGTATCACCATTTGTGAGTGTGATGGCTGCATCCCAACGGAAACCAGTTAAATCTGAAAAATAATTATTATAGATTTTGTGGTTGCGGGCATAGACCCGGACACCACCAGTGCCTTCTTTGCCATCTCCCAGGAAAAAATTGTCATGAACCACTGAACCATCTCCATGTCGTAGTGATACCGTACCCTGGGACCGCTTTATCGTATTGTATCTGACCGTATCCTTACAGCTTTTGATAGAAATTATTTCAGGGTCACCATCACAATCTTCAAAAAGGTTATACTCAATGACCGTAAACCCATCTGTGAGCGAGAGCTGGCTCCACCCTACCCGTATTGCTTCCATTTCATTATCATGACGTGGACCAATATTGTAGAAGTAGTTGTGATCGATACGATCATTCTGTGAAACATTATCACCGCCATCGATGGTAATAAAATTACCCAATTGATGTTTATCCCGGAATATGTTGTGATCAATACGGTTGTGATGACTGAGACGGTCCGGCTCATCCCAAACACCACCAATATAAACCCACTTTCCATTTTGACCCTCAGTCTCAGTGATTTGAAATGTATTGCGGGTAATGCGGATGTTATTACAAGCCTCCAGTTTGATGACAGTGTAGCGATCCGATGTAAAATGGAATCCCTCAATAGTGATGTATTCTGATCTCCTCAGTGTGAAATAGGACTCCCCGGCAAGCACTGCACCTCCAATATTTGCGGCTCTAATGATTATAGGTTCGCTGGAAGTACCTGAGGTTTCCATAGAGATACCACCCGTATCATATTGACCATCTGCCAGCTCAATAATGTCACCAGGTCGTAAATCATTGCTCTCACAGATGTCCTCAAATGCAGAGGCAGTGGAAACTTCATATATTGTTGGCGGTGTATCGTCATAGACAATCACTGCACCAATTGTCATGTTGCTGTGCACCACAAAGGTCTGTTCAAGATCAGTTCCTGAAAGATCCCCTGTCCAACCCTGATTCATAAAGCTGGTGGGCACATCCAGGATCGCCGTAACATTCGTATAATCATAATAGAGACCGCCAGGTGGTGAAAGTGTAATGGTTCCATAGGTCGGCTGATTGACGGTAACCGTGTACTGAACTGGCGGGTTATTTGGATCAACAGAAACGTTGGCGCTAAACTCCATATCGCTGGTGATTAAAAAGGTTTTGACCAACTCGGTACCTGAGAGGTCACCAGTCCACCCAGAATTCAAGTATCCCTCAGGGACCCACAGGGTCGCAGTCACTTCAGAGCTGTCTGGATATTCATCAAGATCAGGATTAACGGATATTGAGCCTATTTCAGGTTGGACATATTCCAGGGTACGGGTGATGATAAGTTCGGGGAATTCTACATCAGATATTGGCGTTGTACCAATATAAATATCGTCAATGGCAGCATCTACACTTCCAGTTGCACTATCATATCCCAGATTAAAACGGAGGGCGTGATATTCCTTAATACCAGCTGGTCTGGTGCCAGAAGCGGTTGGTGTATAGGTCTCTCGGAATGATCCAGAGACAGCCTCTGATCCATTATAGATCACCTGATATCCAGCATTTATATAGTCTATTCGGGCGCTTAGACGATTCCATTCATCAAAATTATAATTGCCGAGATACAGTCTTGAGCCGCCATTAAACATTTGGGCTGAGCCCGATGTCCCTTCAGGTGTATCAAACTCCATGACGAAGGTCCGCTTTTCGCTGCCCCCACCAAACAGGTCGTATCCACTAATGGCAAAATCCTTGATTGCCATGGAAGTTATTTTAACAAACATATCAAGATAAACGATACCGCTCACACCCTGTTCATTCCCCTCGAAGGTTATGTTATGAACAACAAGTTGCTGATTATCGGCAATGAAATTAAGACTCTGAGAACCAGAATGAACCATCTCCGCGGTAGTTGTGATATTTGCTACACCATCCTCGAGAACCCAATCACCCTGGCCATGGATGGTTCCAACTGTATTGGTTTCAAACGAAGTGACCAATATGTCTTCTGCATTCAATGTGAAAGAACCAAACAATAGTAACAAAATCAAAGTTATTAGACGGTTTTGATAAATTGAATTCATAAGCGACCCCTAAATATTTAAGTCAATTAAATATATTCTCAAATAATCTGGTTATTCCGGAAGTTTCGGACACCTATTCCGGTTTCTTTCGGACACCGGATTCGCCCCTGTTCAGGTCTGTCTAGTTTAAGTCGATGTGTCCGAAAGCGCCACCCTGTTTTTAACCTTTCTCATGGATTCTCCTTTCAAGTCTAATCGGTGAGCATTGTGTATTACCCGGTCCATTATGGCATCTGCCAGAGTCGGGTTGTTAAAGTAGCTGTACCATTCTTTTACAGGTAGCTGGCTGGTAAAGATATTACTGCCAGCCCCAGTCCTTTCTTCTATTACTTCCAGTAGTTCCTGCGCTTGCCCCGTTGTCAGTGATGAGAGTCCAAAGTCATCCAGGATTAACAGATCAAAACGAGTCAACCGTTTCATCAACCTGGGATAAATCCCTTCAGCTCTGGCCATAGCTATATCTGAGACAAGCGGTGATATTCTGGTGTAATACACTGAGTACCCGGAAAGGATAGCCTGATTACCTAGGACACAAGCCAGATAGGTTTTGCCTGTCCCAGTTGGACCAGTGATAACGACATTTTGATGTTGCTGTATCCAGTTGTTTTGCAGCAAGCTTTTCACTACTGATCTCTTGAGGTTACGAGCAGCTTGATAATCAATGTCTTCAGAGAAGATGGGCTTGTACTTCATTTTGGAAGCTCGGAGCATTCGTTTGGTCTTCCGGTTCTTTCGGTCCAGGACCTCTCTATCGATAAGATATGAGAGTCGCTCTTCAAAGCTCATCTCAGTATAGTGGTTGGGTTGTTCCATCTGTTCAAGTAGAGCTGCTTTCAGCCCTGCAAGTTTCAGCTGTGAGATCTGATCGAGTGTGTGGTCTATCATCTTATCACCCCTACTCGTAATAACCCTGACCACGCACATTCTCATGATGGTCTTCAGGGGTATAAATGTTTATGGTTTCAGGGATGGGGTGCTCATAGCTCTTGTTGCTCATGATATTCACGAAGTGTTTCACTCTGAGTAGCCGTAACTCAAGCATACGTTTTGAGACCGCTTCAATACGGAAGTTATCCTGTCCCTTAGCTCTGGATAGTATCCCCAGACAGGTCCGAAAGCCCATTTCAGGATGAGGCTTCTCTGACATGATCTTTTCAAAGAGTGCTCCTGTAGAAGGACCATGACTCTTGCCCCAGCCAATGATCCTGGAAGGTGTCCATTCTGCCATGGCCCGATGGGCACTTGCCATGTGCTCTGTTTTGGTAGCGGCTACTCGCTTACCAGGACCACGTGCATGCATGGCAACCCGTTTGTCCTTGTGGTAGATCTCTACTGTGGTCGAAGAGTAACGGGCACCCACCACTTCTCCCGCTAACTGATAGGGTACACTGTAGTAATCACCTTCCAACTGGATGTGATAATCGATATTCACCCTGCAGTCTTTGAAGTCCCTATAGATATAGGTTCTGCTCGGTAAGGCTTTCAGAGCGGGCTGATCCAGCTTTTCAAACAACTCACGCCGACTCTTGTTAAGATGTCTCATCTTGCGGTTGTTTAGATCTTCCAGCAGTTCCCAGATAGCCTCATTGAGCTCATGAAGGCTGAAGAACTGTCGGTGCCTCAACTTGGCTAGTATCCAGCGTTGAACCAGCTTGACACTCAGCTCAGCTTTGGATTTATCCTTGGGTTTAACAGGTCTGGCTGGTAATACCACCGTACCATAATGATCGGCCATATCCTGGTAGCTCTCATTGATATCAGGATCATACCAGTTCGATTTTGTCACAGCTGATTTTAAATTATCTGGTACCAGTACTTCGGTCACACCACCATAGAACTGGAAGGCTCTGACATGCGAGCTAATAAAGTCGTGCTTCTTCTGGCTCATACTGGCTTCAGCATAACTGTAGCCACTGGCTCCCAGGGCCGCTACAAAGACTTCTGCTTTGCTGATCTCTCCTGTCTTTGGGTCAATGACCTCCATGGTTAACCCAGAATAATCAACGAACATCTTCTCGCCGACTTTATGCACTTGACGCATACTGATGCTCACCTTCTTTGACCAGAGGCGGTAGTGCTCACAGAACTGGGAGTAACCCAGCCCGTCGGGATGTTGTTCACGGTATTCCTCCCATAACAGGGAACGGGTTACATGTTTCTTCTTCAGCTCGGTATGCATCTTGGTAAAGTCTGGCAAGGGACGGCTTG